>JANXVV010000557.1 GCA_025351525.1 Humisphaera sp.
CCGCGAGGATCTGTTTATTCCCGAGGGCCAGAGCGGCGGGGCGATCACGGGCGATATCGTTCGCGCCAAGATCGTGAACCGCGAGCAGCGCGAAGGCCGTACCATGTCGCGCGGGCGGATCACCGAGATTCTGGAGCGCACACAAAAGCGGTTTGTCGGCACGCTGGCGAAGATGGGCAACGAGTGGATGGTGCATCCGGATGGCAACACGCTGACCGAGGCCGTTCGCACGCCCGATGCCGCGTCACGACACATTCGCGTGGGCACCAAAGTGGTGGTCGAACTGACGACGTATCCCGCCGAGGGGCAGCGTGCGCAGGGCGTCATAACTGAAGTGCTCGGGACCGCCGGTGAGAAAGATGTCGATCTGAAGAGCATCATCGTGCAGCACAATCTGCCCGGTGATTTTCCGCAGGAAGTGAAGGATGAGGCGCGCGAGGCGGTCGATCAATTCGATCCCGAAGCCGAAGCCGAGCATCGATTCGATTTAAGCGACGAGATCGTCTGCACGATTGACCCGGACGATGCCAAGGATTACGACGATGCCATCAGCCTGCGAAAACTTCCCAACGGCCACTGGGAGCTCGGCGTGCATATCGCGGATGTGTCCCATTTCGTGAAGCCCGGCACCGCGCTGGATGAAGAAGCCAGGGAGCGCGGCAACAGCGCGTACTTTCCCGGTTACGTCATTCCGATGTTGCCGGAAGTGCTGAGCAACGGTGTTTGCTCGCTGCAGGAAGGCGTGCCGCGCCTTTGCAAGAGCGCGTTCATTACCTATGACGAAAGCGCCGAACCGGTGCAGACCAAGTTTGCGAACACGATCATCAAAAGTCGTAAGCGGTTGCGATATACCGAGGCCCAGGCACTGATCGACGGCAAGGATGTCATCCCCCATTCCGACGGCCCCAAGCGCCGCGCCGATTACGATTCGGAAGTGCTGGAACATCTCGACCAGATGAACGCCCTGGCCAAACGACTTCAGAAACGCCGTCAGAATCAAGGTCAGCTTGTGCTCGATCTGCCGGAGGTGGATTTGGTGTTGGATGAAGATGGCAAGGTGATTGATGCGGTGCCGGAGGATCAGAGTTTCACGCACACGTTGATTGAGATGTTCATGGTCGAGGGGAATGAAGCGGTTGCCCGGCTATTCGATTCGCAGCAATTGCCTTTCCTTCGCCGGGTGCATCCCGAGCCGGATTTGCAGGATTCCGAGCGGTTGAAACATTTTGCGGAAGTGACCGGGCATAAGCTCGGGAAGACGATCGACCGCAAAGCGCTGCAAACATTGCTGGCGACGGTGAAAGGCCGACCCGAGGCGTTCGCGCTCAATCTGGCGGTGCTGCGGAGTCTGACCCGCGCCGAATATTCCCCGGAAGTGCTGGGGCATTTCGCGTTGGCCAGCCAGCATTATGCCCACTTCACTTCCCCGATCCGGCGCTATGCGGATTTGACGATTCATCGCCTGCTGGACAGCTATTTGGTGGCGCGGGAAAAAGCCGCGCACCTCGGCGGGCGGAAGAAGCGGAAGTTGGAGCTTGAAGATGTCGTGCCGTTCGATGAACTGGTTGAACTGGGCCGTCACATCAGCTTTACCGAACGCCGTGCCGAAGGAGCCGAACGCGAGCTGCGGCAGGTGAAAATCCTCGAACTGCTCAAAGGTCATATCGGTGAGGAATATCGCGGCATCGTCACCGGCATCGCGAACTTCGGCATCTTCATCCAGCTCGATACCTGGCTGGCGGACGGGGTGATCCGCTACGAGGATTTGATGGATGACTGGTGGGATGTTGACACCCGCAGCGGCATCATTCGCGGCGAGCGTACCGGCAAAAAAATCGGCATCGGTGATGTGGTGAAGGTGATTATCGTCACCGTCGACATGGCCCGCCGTGAGTTGAGCCTGGCGATCAGCGAACATTTGGGTCGGCCGGGCGGCCCGGCGCCGGTCGTACTGGAAAAACCAAGGCCGCCAAAAAGCGGGCGCGGGAAAAAACCGGAGGCAAAAGGGAAGGCGACATCGAAAGTGCAGAAGCCGCGCGGCGGTGAGACCCGGCGGAACCGTTCGTCGAAAGGGCGCGGGAAGGGACGATGAATTCTCCGGATTATTTAGCCGGACTCGCTTGCGAGCCGCGTCTAACGGTTCTGTTTGCAAACGGAGCCCTCTGACACGGCTCGCAAGCGAGACCGGCTAAATAATTCAGCGGACAACGAATTATCGCGCACGCCACGCGATCAAATCTTCCGGTCGATTTAAGTTTGTCCAAACACTTGAAGGCCACCCGATGGGCCAGGGCATGGAAACAACGTGCGGTTCACTCGCCAGCGAATGCACGGATCTTTTCTCAGACGCCAATCTCCCGCGTAAAAGCTCGACGGCTGCTTTTCGAAAGATCGAAGGGAACGGCTCGATGCGCAACCGGTCTTCCGGGGAATGAAGCATCAAACCGACAGCCGATTCACGCGCCTCCATCTCAGCGGCGAGAAAAGCGAACTGCTCGATTCCGACCTCCGGCATATCGACGGTTGTGGCGATGAGCATTGAAGTTTCGCTCGCCTCCAAAGCCGTCAGCAAGCCGCGTAACGGTCCGAGCCCGGCCACTGGATCGCTGACTTCCCGCAAAAATAATTCGTAACCGAGCGGATGCTCCCGACCCGGTGCGGTGACGAGCAGCGTCGGTCCCGGCCATCGAAATCGTTCGAGCAGATACGCGAGGATCGATTGGCCGCCCACCTCTAGTTCCCCCTTCGGTTTCCCCATGCGCGACCCTTCACCCCCGGCAAGAATGGCCAGCGTGATGTCGGACAAAATGGGATGCACGATTTGAAGAATGAATCGAAAAAAGGGTTTTGGAGGGATAAACTTTTTAGCAGCTGTGCCGAAGGCACGCGTTTCTTCGATTTGAAAAACGCGTGCCTTCGGCGCAGCCGCTAAAAAATACGGAAGCTCTCAGAATAGCATCTATTCAATGATGCGGCTCTTCCGCCGGAATCCCCGAATGACCGTGATGCCCGGAACTGCCCGGTGGTTCATCGTGCGAATGGGCCACCGGGACTTCCTCCGGCGTGTTGGCGCGGACAATCGGCCCGATCACCGCCGCGGGCAAAAAGAATCCGAGCAGAATCACGATCACCATCACACCCGCCCAACCGCCGTCCTCGGAAATATGCGGATGCGGGAAAGTGTCCTGTGCCGTGTGATCGATCTCGGAATGTCCGGCGTGGATTGCCGCCGCATGTTCAGCAGCATCAATGCCACCGGTCCATCCGATCGCCGCGCCTAAGACCAATAAGGCCATCCAATATCTCATGGGTTCAATCCTTCGCGCGACTGTGATTCGCCGTTCAACGGGACAATCCCAGATTCAGTTCCGGGATCGCGCTTAATACCACTTCGGGCACCAATGATTTGACAGCGTAATGCGCATCGGCCAGTTTTTCCAGAGGGTAGCTCGTCGCGACGCCCAGGACTTTGAACCCGACGGCCCGCACGGATCGAATCACCGTCGGGGCGTCCTCCACAATCAGACATTCTGCCGGAGTCAGCGGCATTTTTGCGTGTACGCTCAAAAGCTTAGTCGTCAGCAGATAGCCCTGCGGATCGGGCTTGCCCAATGTCACATCCTCCGCCGCCACAATCACCTTGAAGCAATCGCGCAGATGAATGCCCTCGAGCATCGCCTCGATTTCCTCCCGAAGCGCTCCGGAACAGATCGCCAGCGGGTAATTCCGCCACAGCCCGCGCACGAATTCCTCCACGCCGGGCAGCGCCTGATATTTGCGGCCGTGGATCAACTCCATCATCGCTTCACTTTTGCGCGTCATCACGCGCAGAAATGTTTTCGGGTCGAGCGGGCGATGATGCTTATCGAAGAGGTGTTTGAAGGCGCCCCGGTCGTCGAAACCCAAAAGCTCGCGATAGTATTCTTCCTCGGTCAGCTCGATGCCTTCCTCGGCCAGCACTTCGTGGAAGGCGTGGAAATGCAGCGGTTCGCTGTTGACGATCACGCCGTCGAAATCAAAGAGCACCGCTTTGAGGCCACAGGACATAGGCCGGGGAAGTTAGCGGGGGAAACGCGTTGAGGCAAGGGGATTTTCGGTACGCCGAATTATTTAGCCGTTTCGCCTGCGAAGCGCGTCCTCGAAACTATCCCGCTGGACGCGGCTCGCAAGCGAAACCGGCTGAATAATGGAATGCACGATCCTCAGTTGGCGGGAACGATCTGCGTCGATCCATGCGGATCCACCGATCCGCTGACATGGCAGCCGACCAAACCACCCGCCATCACGGCAAACACGGCGAAACATAAAAGCATGCGCTTCATCGAAAACTCCTCGCCCGTCAGGGCGTGTTAAGTAAGACACCCATCGAAAAGCAAGAAGCGTGCCGAGCCGTGCGTGCGTGCGGAATCTAATTCTCAAACCGATGTACACCTCTCTTCGATTCCCTATGATCTGCCGTGACCATGACCCGTGCCGCGACTGCGATCCCCCTCCAACATTCCATCGGGCCGAGCGACTCCGATCGCGGAACGCTCTTTCGCCAACTGCTGCTCCTCGCCCTCCCCGTCCTCGCGGAAAACATGCTGCACATGGTCGTCGGGATCAACGACACCTATCTTGCCAACAAGCTCAAAATCGTCGCCGACCGCGCTCCCGCCGGGGCGGCGGTGGGAACGATCACCTACTTCCTCTGGTTCTTCGGCCTGCTCGTCTCCAGCGTTGGCGCGGGCACCACCGCCATCATCGCCCGGGCCCGGGGCGCGCGGCATCGGTCGATGGCCAACAGCGTCACCGGCCAGTCCATGACCGCCTCCGTCCTCATCGGTCTCATCGTCGGCGTCTTGATCTACCTCTTCGCCGTCCCGATCATGCGCCTCACCGGTCTGCAGGGCGCCGCACCGGCGTTCGCGCTGCCGTACCTGCGGATGCTCGCCGTCACCCTGCCGTTCACCATGGCGATGCAGATCGCCGGCTCCTGTCAGCGCGGCTACGGCGACACCTTCACCGCCGCTCTCGTGATGATCGCGGTCGACATCGTCAATGCGTTTTTCAGTTGGGGCCTCTGCCGGGGATGGTTCGGCTTGCCGGAGTTGGGGTTCAACGGCATCGCCCTCGGGACGATCATCGCCTACGTCTTCGGCGGCATCGCGCAGTTCATCGTGTTGCTGCATGGCCGCCATGGGCTGCGGCTGTTCTGGCATCGGATGCGCCCCCACTGGACGACCATCAAACGCCTGGTGCGGATCGGCCTCCCCGCCGGGGCCGAGGGCATCCTCATGTGGCTCGCGAATTTCGGGGTGATGCGCATCATCAATTCCATCGACCCCACCAACGCCATGCCCAACGCCCACATGAACGCCATCCGCATCGAAAGCGTCAGCTTCATGACCGGCCTCGCCTTCGCCGCCGCCGCCGCCACGATGGTCGGCCAGAGTCTGGGGATGAAAGATACCCGCCGGGCCGTCCGCAGCGCGCTATTGGCCTACGCAGTCGGCGGCGGCGCAATGACGCTCTGCGGGATCTTCTTCATCCTCTTCGGCCGCTACCCCGCCGCGCTATTGGCCCCGAACGCCCAGATCGCCGCCCTCACCACCCGCTGCCTGTTCATCACCGGTTTCATCCAGTGCGGTTTCGCCGCGTACATCATCTTCTCCAGCGCCCTCCGCGGCGCGGGAGACACCTTCGCCGTCATGCTCATCAGCCTGATCAGCGTCGTCGCCCTCCGATTCATCGGCGTGATGATCGTCGGGGCCTGGCTGCACCGAGGCCTCGGCGCGATCTGGGTGGTGCTGGCCGCCGAACTGTTCCTGCGCGGCGTGCTGGCGTCAGCGCGGTTCTACCAAGGGGGGTGGAAGCAGGTGAAGGTGTAGAACGGATTTCGATTCAGGGTGCTCCCGGGAATGCAACGTTCGGGCGGTGGCACCCGCGCCTTCCACCACCTGCTGCTCATTGATGAATGACGAAATTCGAATTCACGAATCAATGATGAATTCGCGAATGAGGAAATGACGAAACGGGGATTTCGTTTCATCATTCATCATTCGAATTTCGGGATTGATTCGTGAATTCGAATTTCGTCATTCGCGATTCATCGGCGGACCCCGCCGGGCGGAAAATGCCGCAGTCTTGTAGGGTCCGTGGTACTCCGCGGACCGATTGACGTTCGCCGACGGACGGTCCGCAGAGTACTACGGACCCTACAGGACTGCGAACCACGGGCTTCTCTTGGATGCCCGCCGCCGGCCCGGTATGATCCGGCCCATGCCCGCCGCACCCGATGCCGCAACCGCTCCCGAGGTGACCCCCGATACGCTGAGTTACGCCGCCGCGCCGGCGGGGTGGACCGCCCGCGTGCTGCGCCGCTTTCAGCCGGGGACGGCGGGGTTTTTCCTGCTGGTTGCGTTGTTAGCCGGCGCGGCGGCGTGGGGCGCGTGGAAGGGGATCCTCTACCGCGACCGCAAGGCGTTTGAGGCGTGCTCACAGTCGAACGGCGTCAACCCAATCACCTTCAATCATGCCCCCTCGCGCGGCGCGCTGCGACACCTGGCCCGGCTGCCGGGCGGGCCGTGGTTGCTTGTTCTGGACTGGCCCGCCGCCGAAGGGCTCGGGGCATCGGCGGCGATCGGCACGGTCAAGACGGATTTGATCTTTGTCGGACGCGATGTCGATGCCGACGCCCTGCTGGTGGAACTGGCCCGGCCCGACAGCGGGCTCAAGGCGCTGA
>JANXVV010000625.1 GCA_025351525.1 Humisphaera sp.
CGTTCAAAGAACGCGTGCCTTCGGCACAGCCGCTAAAAAATTCGGATCAAACGAACCGCGCGATTCTATTTCGCTTCCGCCGATTTCACCGCCGGGTCTGCCGGTTGAACTCCGGTGTAACCTTTTGCACCGGCGGCGTACAGGAAGTCCAGCAACAGAGCTTTCTCCTGTTTCACATCTTTCACGCCATACTTCTCCAACACTTTTGCGGTGTCTTCCGGGCTTGCCCCTTGAGCGAGCGGCCACGGTAGACCTTCCAGCGTAAACGCAGGCTGACCGGTGAAGAACGCCGGCATCGCTGTGCCCACCTGAATCAACTGCGGCTCCTGCACCCAATGCCCGATCCATCGCCTTTGCAACCTGCGGTGTGCCAAAGACAGATTTGGGGCCGTCGGTTTATTGTTCGCGCCGGCGGCGTTCTGGTCGCCCAGAACATGGCACTTTAAACACTGCATTTCGTAGAAGAACGATTCGCCTTTTTTGAACCGATCCTCCGTCGCTTTGGCATCGCCCATGTCCATCTGTGAGTTTTCCACAAACGGGTACGGCGTATCATACAGACCCATCGTGAACTGCGCTTTGTACAACGCTTCGCGATATTTGATCTTCATCTCCGCCGCCGTCTTGGTAACGATGGGATCGAAGGCCGATTCGGTCATCAGCTTGCGATCCAGAGCCCATCGCTTCAGATAATCGCGGGCGATGGAATTGGTGTCTTTGTCGACCCAATCATCCCCCGGCCAGGCCGCTTCCGGGGCGGGTAGAGGTTGGACGGATGCCTTCTTTTGCGTCTCGATATATTTCGCGACGTTATCGAGTCGGGCGTGCAGCTCTTTAGATTCGTGGTTGGACACGGTGGCGAAATAAGCCGCGAGGGAGGTCGCCTCCTCATCCGTCACCGGGAAGCTGGGCATGCGAACGCCTTCGATCTTTTCGTTGGCCTGTCGCATGTACAGGGCGGGGCGAATGTATTCAACGTTCTTCAGGAAATTATAGAACCACGAAAACTGGATCTTGTTGCCCTCGCCGCGCAGACTGGGAGGCGCAAGCACCGCCCACAGATCGGATCGCGTGTACTGTCGGATGGGTGGAAAATTCAGTTCCGTCTGATGGCAACCCACGCAGTTGTATCGCTCGGCGATCTGCCGGCCGTGCGCGATATTTTTAAGCGAATCGGTGTTCGTATCCGCCAGCAGTTTATCCGAGATAAACCGGTTGCGATTGCTGACGACGAAGGTGACGATCGCGTGTGCCTGTTCCTCGCTCAAATAAAACGTCGGCATCTTCAGCTTGTCGTAGGGCTTGCCGCGGAGGGGGATGCCGGCCATATCATCGAGCACGGGGTCACCGTCTTTATCGAGCATCGGCTTGCCGTCGGAATCCAACTTACGGACCGGATCGAGCCCGTTTTTGCCGCGGTCATAAATTCGGGTGCTCAATAGCTTGTGAGTCAACCAGTCCGTCCGATCGTGTTCGATCACCGGCCAACCCACTTCGACATTTTGGGCGATCGGGGTTTTCCAATCCTTGTGATCGGCGATCTTGGCGATCTTCGTCACGGCCGCCGCGCTCACGCCGTTCACCATCGGGATCGACCGCTTGGGCGGAAGGCTGTGAACCTTATGTTCATCCAGGAAGCCAAAGTCCAGCTTACTGACCTGCTTCTGGCCCCAGTCGGAAAGATTGGCGCACGGGCTGGCGACAGTTTCCATGCCGTTGATGGCGTGGCAATTCATGCAGCCGTAATGGGAGATCAGCTTATTGCCGAGGAACACCATCTGCTTTTGCTCGAGCGTCAGCTTCGAGACCCGCTCCTTCGCCGCAGCCTTGGCGGCCAGAGTGGCCTTCACGGGATCGAGTTGACGAGATTCATCGGTGGCGGTGGAAACGTAAGTCAGCGCATCGGTGGCGCGAGTGGTCATCTCCACTTCGTCGATCGCCTTGGCATCGGCGGTCTTGGGGCTGAATTGGCTGCGTAGGAAAAACGCGACCAGCTCGCTGGTTTTCTTCGGATCAGCCGGGAAAGCCTCGGCCTGCCAGCCGTCAAACTCAACCGAAGGCATGGAGGGCGGTGCCTTCAATGCGCGCTTTTGAGAGAGCAGATATTCGATCAGGTCCACGCACTGCTCATCGCTCAACCGCAGGCGCGGCATGACGGTGTAGGCGCTGTAATGCCGGGGTTCTTTCAGCCAGTCGAACAACCAGGCGCGGGCTTGTTCGGGGGTGCGACCGGCGGTGAGTTTGTCACCGATGCCGCTCAACTCCGGGGCATGGTGCATGAAGACGGGGATGGGTGTTTTACCATCGGCATATTTCTTTTGATCGTTCCCGGTGCTGGTGACTTCACCGAGGTTTTCCAGCGCGTAAACCTGCCGTTCATTGTAGGTCATCCCATCGTATTGCTTTTTGGCGTCGATCGGTTTCGCGCCATAGCGCTGCGCCAGATCGGTGGTGATCCACGCCTCCCCAGTTTCGTTCAGGTTGGAGTGACAGCCCTGGCAGCCGATATTCTGGAAAATGCTCCGGCCTTTTTCGATGCTGCCGGCCATTGCGGTGGGCACTGCGTATTTGGGAGTCAATGGGGTGGCGGCGGTAAACAGATACTCCGTGATCGCCCGGGTCTCCTGCCGGGTTCGGCGGATTTCCTCATCGCTGGAATTATTCTCCAACATGAAAAAGTGCGGCATCAGAGTGCTGGGACGGAAGGCTTTGGGAGCCCAAATCCAGTTGCTGACAAACTCTTTGGAGAGCTTCGCGGGGACATGCCGCAAATCAGGACCGGCGCGACGGCGGACGGTGTCGACCGACCCATCCGGCATCAGGTTCTTCGCCTCAAATTCATCCGGAGCGATGCTGTCCATCTGATGACAGTTCGAGCAACCCACCTTGTTAAACAGCGATCGCCCCTCGTAGAGCATCGGGGCTTCATCTTTGATGTCGTGGAAATTCGCATGGCATCGCGCGCAGTTCGCCTGGAGATAATCCGGCGTCCGCATCGGCCAATCCCACATCTCCTTCACGCCCTCGAACGTCGTGCCCGATTCCGCCTGATATTTTTCGGCCCAGTATCGAGCTTGCGGAACGGCATGTCCCGACTTCGCGGCAGTCTGACCGGTCAACACCGGGTCCGTGTATTCCGTGGTCGGGGCATTCTCGGCGACCTCTTCCTTCGCGCGGGCACGGCCCACCGTCGGCCCTGATTCCTCCGAGTGCTTTCCAAGTTCCAAATGCAGGGATGAAACCGCCGTGGGGATCACTGCATTTTCCGGGTAAATCACCGCCAGCATGTCGTCCATCTTCGGAGCGTCATGCGCGGCTAAGTCATGCTTCGATTCAGGTTTGCTCTGCTTCTTCAACTGAGCCGGCAACACCGGTTCACCGGTTTTGTCATCGACCCACACCGCGCGGGGCGCGTGAGCCGTCAGCACGAAATCGGTCTCATTGCCCGAGCCATCATGGCAACTGGTGCAGCCATGCTTTTCCATCGGGTGCTTGCTGTCCACATCGACATACAGTTCCAACTTTGGATGCGCGAAGTGAACCGGCGAAGGATCCAACGGCTTAAAACCATTCCGCTCCCGCACCGGATTCAACTCGGCAATCATGGCAAAGCGATAGCGCTCTTCCAGTTGCTTGTATTCGGCAGCGGACAATTCCGATTTCAAAAGCTGCTGCATTTGAACCGGGTAACCGAGAGCGAGCGTGCGTGCCGAAGCAAGATTCGCATCGGCCGGGTCGGAACGGTACAGCGCGTTGATGGCCGCGATGAAAATGCCATCGAGCCGGGCTTGTTCCTTCGGTTGCAATGCATTTGGATTCGTCAGGGCGGTGGTCGGATATTTCATTTCCGGCACCGGCTTGCCTTCGTAGTTCACGACGATTTTTTTGCCGATGGCGTTGAAAACTCCGTTGAGTTTCACTTTGGGTTTATCGAGGGCAGCGGGCGACAGCAGCTTACGACCCCAATAATGCCAGAACTCGGGCATGGCCGTCGCCTGCGGACGGCCGGCGGTGGAATCGATCAAATTCGCTTCGTCGGCACTCACATACTGATAATGGCGAACCCGTTTCGAGGCCATTTCCTCTTCGAGATACCCGTAAATCTTTTCTCGCGTGAAATTCTTATTGTCGATATGCGTGTGACACGTAGCGCACCGATCGATCGTGTCGATCGTCATGAACGAGACATCCATCCGAACATCCGGCACAAACGTCGGCTTCACCCGCAGGCTGGGATTCATGAACCCCAGCATCGGCGCATTACGGATTGCGTCGCTCAATTTCGACAAAAACGTGTTCGGTGAAAGAACCGCATCTTTTTTCTTCAACGCATCGATATCATCCGACAAACTCTTTCTCTGCTTCTTCAGATCTTCCAATTCCTTGGCGCGATCCTTGGCCTTCAACCGACTCTCCGTCAGAAACGCTTTGAGCTTCGCAAGCGTCTCCCCCTGGTCGGCCAGCGTCTTTTCCAGTGTCTGCAGGCTGTTGGTCAGACTCGTCACCTGGCCCCTGTCATTTTTAGTTTTGGCGTCCTGCAGCAGCGTTTCCATCACGCCGACGGTGGCTTTGCGATTGTTGTATTCAAAAGAGATGTTCGAGATCTGTGATTCGGCGTCCTTCACCCCGGCGGTGGCCTGCTGATAGGCGGTGTCCTTGTGGTCCAAATCGTTCTTCTGAGCGTCGATGCGTCGTTTCAGATCGGCCAACTGTGCCGTCAAATCACTCGTATCCAAATGGGCGATGCGCTGCTCGGTGAGCGCGGAATCCCAGACGAATCCCTCCTTTTGCAGGGGCCGCCAGGTCTTTTCGTAGTCCTGCTTGACCGCCCAGCCGCAGACGGCGACGAGGCCCAGCATGGAGAGTGCGAATGCAACGTTGAGTCGGCGAATATTCCAGAACGTGTCCGTGGGGATGGGCATAAGCCGAAGATCCGTTTCGATTGTCGTTTCGCGTCAGGAGGTTCCATGGCAAACATTGCCACCGCCCGATAACGCTTCCACATTCCCAACGAAAAGAGTTTTGATAAACCCTCGGCCACTCTCGCCGCGATCGACAAGCCGCGCTGGAATATTGAAAGATGATAAAGCATCTACAAACGCCGGACAAGTTCAAGGGAAGTTTCAAAAATTCGAAGAAGTGGGGAAGTGGTTAGTAGAAAGTGGATAGTGAATGCAGAAATTCAGCGGGACGGGCGACTGGCGACTATTAACTGAGGACTGATTCCGGTCGATAGGCATTTTAATGACGGTGCGCGAATTCGCGCGATTCACGCCGGGATCGGAGCTTCAGGCGACGACCCGGATTCCGCAGAGCGACATTGCCCTGCGAATCAAATGTCTCATCGAGGAATATCATGCGAGTGACGAGCTTGAAGTCCCTGCGTTCCCTTACCGCCGTATTGCTGCTGATCGGCGGTTGCCACTCTTCAAAAGACACGACCTCCGCCGCCGAACGCGCCAATAAAATCACCGCCGCCGACGTGAAATTTGAAACTTCTGAAGATCCTCCGGTGAAAGCCAAGACGCATTTCGCCGCCGGTCAACTGGCGGAGACCCAGGGCGATTACCCGGTGGCCATCGAGCAGTACTGGGCCGCGCTGAAATTGCAACCGCGCTATCGCGAGCCGCTCTATCGCCTCGGCGTCGTCTATTGCCATCTGGAACATTACCCCGACGCGATCGTCGCCTGGAAGGAATACCTCAAGGCCTCCGATGGCGATTCCACCGGTTACAGCAACCTGGCCTTCTGCTACGAATTGGCCGGCAAACATCCGGATGCCGAGGAGGCGTATCGCAAGGGCATCGACAAAGACCCGGCCAACAATCCCTGCCGTGTGAACTACGGCCTGATGCTCGCCCGCGATAACCGCATCGCCGAAGCCACCCTGCAACTGCAAACTGTGCTGACCCCCGCACAGGTTCACTACAACCTGGCCAGTGTCTATGAACATCAGGGCAATAAAGAGCGGGCGCGGTCGGAGTATCGCAAAGCCATCAATCTTGATCCGAGTTTAGCGGATGCGGAAGTGCGCTTGTCGGTAATGAAGTAGGAATCACGAAGATAAGTTTATGGCGCTTTTCGAGTCGAGTGTATTACGAGTCAGGGTGCCACAGGTCGCGGTACTCCG
>JANXVV010000626.1 GCA_025351525.1 Humisphaera sp.
TGCTCGGGATGCCGTTGATTGCATTATATGAAGCCATCACCGACTGCGCCTGTCCTTCGACGATGCAGTCGCGAAAATGTGGCAACCAGTATTCGTACAGCATCCGCTCGTTCACCGACGCCGACAGCTTCTGGCGATCCTTTTCCACGTTGTTCACCGCATAGTGCTTGAGCGTGGCAACAAGCTTCAAATACTTCGGATCATCCCCCTGCAACCCCTTTACGAAAGCCACTCCGATCCGCCCGGTGAGATACGGATCTTCGCCGTAACATTCATTGATTCTTCCCCAATACGGATTGCGGCTGATGTTGATCACCGGCGCGCGATAGATCAATCCCTTGTGCTGCGCTTTCAAATCCGGCTGCGCATGCCATAGGTTATAGATGCCCCGCGCTTCATCCGAGATCGCCGTCGCCACCTCATGCACCAGCGGCACATCCCACGTCGCGGCGATGGCAATCGACACCGGGAACATCGTCGTCGGTCGATCCCATACGACGCCGTGCAGGCATTGATTCCACTGGTCGGAACGGATGTTGAACCTCTCGACGGTCGGGGCGACGTGATTGAGAAGCATCGCTTTTTCTTCAACCGTCAGCCGGGAGATTAAATCCTTGACGCGCGCTTCGACGGGGAGTGCCACATCGAGATAAGGCGGTGTTTCAGCGGCGGAAGCGACACAGCCGATGAGCATTGAACATAAAACGGCGACACTGTATTTCCGTCGGTTTTGCATCGTTTCCTGCTATAGAGTGGATTTGGAATGGCTTCAATTATTTAGCCCGGAGAATTCAGATGAACCACGAAGTCACGAAAACACGAAGGAATACAATGGTTGATGGATCGGCAATTTGCGCAACATGCGTTTTGATTCCCTCCGTAAATCCGCGTCATATCCTGCTTCTTCAAAGTCTTCTTCGTGTCTTCGTGTTTTAGTGGTGAAAAATCCGGGGCAGCCGTTTCGCTTGCGAAGCGTGTCAGGACGATTACTTCACCGTCTGCGTGACCCCAAGTCTCTCCAGCACTTCCGCCGGTGGCCCGTCGAACTGCGTCAGCGGAACATTGCCGACATACCCGATCGCATCCCAACCCGCCGGCGTTCCATAGTACGCTCCCGCGCACAGCGATCGAAAGCGACTGAAAAACTGCGCCGGTTTCTTGAACGCCCCTTTGGCCTGAGCGGCGAAACAGATGTCATCGCAGATCGCATTTTTCTGTTCGCCGGTGAGTTCTGGAAACACTTTGCCGAACCGCTGGTTCGATTCGGCGTCGATCCAGTTCAGGCCATCCAGAATCACCGGTCGATCCCCCTGCTGCTGGGGATACGGCGCGGAAATCCACTCATCGATCATCGCCGGCACGCCCACGTCACTCGCCGCCGGGCCGAATCGATCTTTCGGTAAAATCACATCGGCCAGTGCCGCCGTGGTCTTCTTTTGTGAAACGCTCAACGTGAGCGGCCAGAACGCGCCGGGGGCGTGCGTTTTCACAACGTCCGGGTCCGTCCCGTAACCCTTGATGGCCGGCACCGCCCCGGATACTTCCGGCACCTGCGCGAAGGAAGCGGTCGGCAGCGCCGAGGCCGCAACCGCCGTGAGAACCCACTGCATCGCCTCGCGACGGGAGACCTGCCCAGGCAGGCGGATTGAAATGACAGGATCGATATTGCTCACGGAATTCCTCGGTCAACAACGTCCGACGTGGCACGGGCTTCCAGCCCGTGTTAGCGGCTTTCAACTTAAAAAGACTGCGGTTTTTCAAACGTCTTTTTTCACACTCGCCACTAGCACGGGCTGGAAGCTCGTGCCACAACTGAGTCCACTGTCAAATGCCGGGGATGCAGGTCATTCCAGATGAACTTCAATATTATAAATTCCCTTTTCTCGCCTCTTGCACAATCCGATCGCACGTTCGCCATGCGAGAGCCATGATTGTCAGCGTTGGATTTTTATCAGCGTTCGACGCGAACGGCGCCCCGTCGCACAGGAATAAATTCTTCACATCCCATGTCTGATTCCAACTGTTGCAGACCGACTTTTTCGCATCCGCCCCGGTGATCGCACCGCCGACTTCATGGATGATATACCCCGGTCGTTCGATGCTGCGCTCGCCGGTGAAGTTCTTGTCGCCGTGAATCGTCCCGCCCATCGCCTCGATCATCGCGGTGAATGTCTTTTTCGCATGCACCGTCTGATTCAATTCATGCTCGCTCCACTTCCAATGGAATCGCAGCACCGGGATGCCGAATTTATCTTTCACCTGGGGATCGAGATCGGCGTAGCAGTTTTCGTTGGGGATCATCTCGCCGCGCGCGGCGAAGCCGATATGCGAACCGTAATAACGACGGGCATCTTCCTTAAACTTCGTGCCATAGCTCCCACGCCCCAGTTCATCCGGCACCGGGTTCCCACCGCCGGGCATCTCGCGCGTGCCGCCCATCTCAATATGGTATCCCCGCGCAAAATCCAGCTTGCCGGCTTTCTGTTCCTGGTACAGCCACCAGGGCGAATAGAGATGTCCCCCACCCGCGCCGTCTTCATTGTGCGGCGGCAAATTCTCCAACGCCGGGACGTGCCCGGATAATTTCGCCCCGACCGTATCCATGATGTACTTGCCCACCAGCCCGCTGGAATTGGCCACTCCCTCTGAATTCGAGCTCTTGGAATTGAGCAGTATCCGCACCGTCTCCACCGCCCCCGCCGCCAGAACCACGACCCTGCCCTTCACGCGCTTTTCACGGCCAGTCGTCTTGTCGATGAACAAGATTCCTTCGGCCTTCCCATTTTTCCCGATGACGACTTCACGCACATGGGCATCGGAAATAATGTCCAGATTTCCACTCGCCAATGCCGGGGGAATCTGACAGGTGGTCGACTGATACGCCGCGCCGATGTTGCAACCGCGCCCGCAGGATGTGGCCCAAAAGCAGTTCGCCCGCCGTCGCATCCCATCGGCACAAAGTTTTTGCGCCGTCGGGTTATCGGGGAACAGTTTCTTCGGCGCGTTTTCCCAGTCCTGCAATTTCGTCAGCACCGCCCGATGGATCGGCACGACCGGCACCCCGATTTTTTTGGCGTGCTTCTGCGTGAGCAACTCCGCAGCCCGACCTTTCGGGGCGGGCAGCAGAACACCCTCCGGTGAATGGGGCGTGTTTTCCAATCCCTCGTTTGTTCCATACACGCCGACCAGCAATTCCGTCTTCGTGTAGTACGGCTCAAGTTCCTCATACGAGATCGGCCAATCCATCCCCAGCCCATCCCGAGAGCGCGGCTTGAAATCGTAAGGACCATTCCGCAGCGAGATGCGTCCCCAATGATGCGTCCTTCCCCCGAGCATCCGCGGCCGCCACCACTTGAATTCTTCCTGCGGCGTGGTGTTCGTATTGGTATAAGGCTCCCCCGCCACTTCCCACCCACCATCCACCGTGGCATCATAAAACCCGAACGGCTTGTCTGGTGTCGCATTGCCCAGCAGCGGCGCCTGATTCGGCGTGTTAAACATCGGCGTCTCGTTCAGCACATCATAATTGCGCCCCGCCTCCAGCATGACGCACTTCAACCCCGCCAGTGTCAGCGTGTAAGCCGCCTGACCTCCACCGGCCCCGGAGCCGACGATCACTACGTCATATTCGTTCTTCGCCTGATCGGCGGAAATCATGCCCATAGATCAAAACCTCCGGACATTCGTACCGGGGATAAAACGGAATGTTCAAAAGAGCGGGTTCATTCCAGCGCCAGCGTTGTGGTTCTCTGCCTGCGAATTTTTTAGCGGCTGTGCCGAAGGCACGCGTTTTTTTTTGATCCCGAAAAAC
>JANXVV010000628.1 GCA_025351525.1 Humisphaera sp.
CGGAGTACCGCGACCTGTGGCACCCGGCCCTGTGATGCATTGTGTCGAAAAACGCTTTAGAAGCGTTAGATTTCCGCTTGGCAGTTCGGACAGTAATGCGTCGATCTTCCCCCCAATATGATGCGTTGTATCTCTCCCTTACACAAACGGCAGGGCTTCCCCGCGCGATCGTACACTTTATGCCGAAGTTGAAACCCACCCGATTCACCATTGGCATCGCGATAATCCCTCAACGTGCTGCCCCGGTGGTTGATCGCCTTGCGGAGAATCCCTTTGATGGCACGGTTCAAAGTTGCGATTTGCAAGTCGGTCAGTCGGTTCGCCGGCACAAGTGGGTGAATCCGCGCGGCGAAGAGCGATTCATCAACATAGATATTCCCCAGCCCCGCAATCAGCGTTTGATCGAGCAGCGCGGTTTTGATCGATCGGCCTGTGGTGGCCAGTTGCCGCTTCAAGCGAGAGACGCGCAGCGAGAGCGGTTCAGGCCCCATTCCATCATCCGGTGACAGGTCGCGGCCCAGCCACCAGACGCCTCCGAATCGCCGCGGATCGCGAAACCGGACCTGAAACGGGACCGCCGACTCCACTTCTTTTTCCCGAACCTCCAAAATCAAATGCGTGTGTTTTTCGATTGGGCGATCGCACGTTTCAAACGTCAGTCTTCCCGTCATGCCGAGATGCACGTAAAAACGATTTCCATCGTCGAGGGTGATGACAATCCGTTTGCCTCGCCGCGAAATATCTGCGACGGTTCGCAGCAGCAGATGACCGGCCAGATCGGTCCCCGTCGGCGTCAGAATATCCGACCTCTCCAATCGCACGCCGCTGATTCTTTTGCCCACCAAAAGCGGGCAAAGCGTGCGGACGACGGTTTCAACTTCAGGGAGTTCGGGCATGTATTTTGAGGGCTTACAGTGCCCCGGCAACTTTGGTGAATAGCGTGCGTCTGATGGATTGCCTATATTGTATAGGGTATAACCGGTCATGTCCCGTGGCAGTCCCGGTGTTGGATCGCGCGTAGATCAAGGAGCGTTTTCATGTCTCGAATCGGAATCGTTCAACCTGAGCAAACGGATTTGGCCGGTGAGGAATTGGCGGCGGTGGAAAAACTGCAGAAGGGTTATCACAGTTTGAAGGCCGAGTTGGGGAAGGTGATCGTCGGACAGGAGGCGGTGATTGAAGAATTGCTGATCGCGCTCTTTTGCCGGGGGCACGCGCTGCTCGTCGGCGTGCCGGGATTGGCCAAAACTTTGCTGATCTCCACGCTCTCCAAAACGCTCGGTTTGAGCTTCAACCGCATTCAGTTCACCCCCGACCTGATGCCGAGCGACATTACGGGCACGGAGGTGATCGAGGAGGATAAGACCACCGGTGGCCGTGCGATGCGGTTTGTTCGGGGGCCGATTTTCTCGAACGTGATTTTGGCGGATGAGATCAACCGAACCCCTCCAAAAACCCAGGCCGCGCTGTTGGAGGCGATGCAGGAGCATCAGGTGACCGCCGGCGGGAAGATGCACCGCCTGCCGCAGCCGTTCTTTGTGCTTGCGACGCAGAATCCAATCGAGCAGGAAGGCACCTATCCTCTGCCGGAGGCCCAGCTTGATCGCTTCATGTTCAACATCAATGTGGGGTATCCGAGCGAAGACGAAGAATTTCAGATTGTACGGATGACGACCGCAGGCCGATCCGTTCAACTGGAACATGTGCTGAGTGGTGAGGAAGTGATCGCATTGCAGGAAACGGTCCGCAAGGTGCCGGTGGCCGATCACGTCATCCGATACGCGCTGCAATTCACGCGGCTGACCCGAGTGAGCGAAGGTGGCGTTCCGGACTTCGTCAAGGAATATATCAGTTGGGGTGCCGGCCCGCGCGCTTCGCAATATCTGATCCTCGCCGGCAAAGCCCGCGCGCTGCTGAAAGGCCGATACCACGTCAGCACGGAAGATATTCGGCAAGTGGCCCTGCCGGTATTACGCCATCGCATCGTCACCAATTTCAACGCCGAAGCTGAGGGGATCAAGAGCGATACGATCGTGAAGAAACTGATCGATTTTATTCCCCGGCAGCAATACGATGAGCTGGATAAAAATGCGGCGAGGGTGATGCGGGATCAACCGGCAGCATGAAACCGCTCTGGAACTCAAAATGTCCGAAACCATCACCGACTACCGCAAGTACCTCGACCCGCGCACGCTGGCCCGCATTTCATCGCTCGATCTGCGCGCCCGGCTGATCGTCGAAGGATTGATGAACGGCATGCACCGCTCGCCGTACCAGGGCATTTCCGTTGAGTTCGCGCAGCATCGTCAATATGTGCCGGGAGATGACATTCGCCATGTCGATTGGAAGGTGTTCGGGCGGTCGGACAAAATATATTTAAAGCAATATCTCGAAGAGACCAACCTCCACCTGATCCTGATCGTGGATGCGAGCGAATCGATGGGGTTCGGCTCGGTCAGCAACGGGAGCGAGACGTGGACCAAGTACGACCACGCCACCGCCATCGCCGCTTCGATGGCCTACATGGCGATTCAGCAGCAGGATTCCGTCGGCATGGCGATCTTCGACCAGCAGCTCAGCCGATTTTTCAAGCCGAGCAATTCGCCCGGCCAATGGAAAATTGTCGTGCAGGAATTGCAGCAGATCCCGCGCTGGAACAAAACCAACACCGGCAAAGTGCTCGATCAAATCGCCGAGAAGCTAAATCATCGCAGCTTGATCGTCATTCTCTCCGATTTTTTCGACGATATCGACAGCATCAAAAAAGGGTTGCGGCATCTGCGCTACAAAAAGCACGAAGTGATGATGTTTCAAATCCTCGACCCGCAGGAGATCGAATTTCCATTTGAAGATGTCACGCTGTTCAAAGGCTTGGAAGAGATGGGCGAACTGCTCACTGAACCGCGCTCGCTTCGGGAAGGGTACATGGAACAGTTGTCGGAGTTTACGGACAGTTTGAAAAAACTCTGCCGAGGAATGCACATCGATTTCACCCGCATGAACAGCGGCGATCCGCTCGATGCGGCGTTGAGCGGATTTTTGGCGACGCGGGCGGCAAGTATAAAGTGATCTTCCCGTCCCCTCCCCCCGGTACCCCGGGGGGAGGGGACGGGTGAGGGGTCTTTGCATTTGTTTTTTTAATTTGTCAGCGGTCCGAAATACGAAGAAATTCCCCTCACCCTAACCCTCCCCCCGGAGTACCGGGGGGAGGGGACCAGAGGATTCTGAATGGGTTTCATGTTTGAGAATATCCGATTGCTCGGCGCGGGGTTTATCACCCCGTGGTTCTTCGCCGCCGGTGCGGTCGCGACGGCGATTCCGATCATCATCCATCTGCTCAACCGTCGGCGATTCAAAGTGGTGCAATGGGCGGCGATGGTGTTTCTGCTTCAGGCCATGCGGAAAAATCGACGCCGGTTGAAGTTCGAGCAATGGCTGCTTCTGGCGACGCGGTGCGCACTGGTCGTGTTATTGGGGATCGCCCTCGCGCGACCTTTGGGTTGCGAAAATAACTCGCTCGCCGCCCTCGCCGGGCAGCGGAACGGGCTTCATGTCTTCGTCATCGATAACAGCTATTCGATGGCGTACGAGGCCGACCGGCCCGGTGCGAAAACGCACTTCGATCAAGCCAAGTTATTGGCCAAGGCGATGGTGGATCGCCTGGTGCGTGGCGGTGAATCGGTGGTGATTCTCTCCGCCGCTCGGCCGGCGACGGCGATCATCGCCAAGCCGACCTACAGCCTGGATGCCTGCCGTGCCGCGATCGATTCGATAGAACAATCCTACAGTGGCACCGATCTGGCGACGGCACTCGGCAAGGTCACGGAGATCGCCCGCGATGAGGTGAAGCAACCCAACAAGTTTCTCTATGTCATAAGTGACGGTACGCGCAGCGCGTTCGAGGGGTCGCAGGCCGAGTCGATCAAAGGGGCGGCCCGCGCGGTGCAGAATGTTTTCGGGGATGCCGACCACATTCACCTGTTCAATCTCGGTCGGCCCGATCAATGGAATCAGGTGGTGCTCGACTTAAAGCCTGTCGGCAATCTGCTGACCACCAAATTCAGCGCGGACTTCAGCTCGACCGTTCGCGGTTACGGCAATGGAAGTGAAGCGAGATTGAAATGGCAGATCGATGAGAAAGACACTGCCGGCGGGGGGTCGATCAAAGCCGGCGACAGCGGCGCGCTGATGTTGCTGGTGAACAAACCGATCACCGTCGGCGGGCCGCATGTGATCACGGCTAATGTGATCGGGGAAGATCCGTTAAAGATCGATAACTCGCGCAGTCGCGTTGTGAACGTGGCCTCCGAAATCAAGCTGCTGATCGTCGACGGGGAGCGCAGTTCGCAGGGGTTATCAGGCTCCGGCGCGTTTCTGGAATTGGCACTCGCCCCGATGAAAAGTGCCGCAGAAGGAACGGGGACGAAGAGCGACAGTCCCATGTCGCCGCGTGTCATCGGCGATCAGGATCTGGGCGATAAGGAAGTACTTGGCCAATATCGCGCGGTGATTTTAACCAACGTCGGACACATCGCCGAGAACGTCGCCGGTCAGTTGCAGACGTTTGTCGAGCAAGGCGGCGTGCTTATGTTGTTCATGGGTCCGAAGGTCGATGGCGACGATTACAACCGAACGCTTCTCACCGACAAGCGGCATCTGCTCCCCGGAAAACTCGTCGAGAAAATATCGGCGGGCAATGTCGGCAAGGACGCGTTTTTGTTCGACTTCAAGCCCGAGGGCGACTTGCCGCCGTATCTGAACGTCTTCAAGGGCGAAGCCAATTCTGGACTCGGCACGGCTCGCGTGTTTCAATACTGGCGGTTGAATGTCACGGATCCCTCTGCCGAGCGGGTGTTGAACTATCTGCCCGCCGGTCAGTCGACGGCCAGCCCCGCGACGAACAATAAGCCGTCGACCGATCCCGCCATCACCGTCCACACGGTCGGCAAGGGCCGAGTGATTTTTTTCTCCACCACCGCCAACGCCGACTGGACCACGTTCCCCGCCAAACCCGCGTATGTCACGCTCGTGCATGAATTGCTGAACGGCACGATCACTCCCGGCGATGCGTGGATGAATCTAACCGTCGGTGAATCGCTCGAAGTGCCTTCGACCCTTGGACTAAGCGCCGCGCCCACACTGAGTGATAGCTCGAAAAAAGAGATTCCGGTGTTTGCGGTGACGAACCCGGAAGGTCAGACTTTTTATCGCAGCAAACCGTTGGTGATCCCCGGCATCTATCATCTCTCCACCGGAAACGCCGTCTTTCCGATCGCCGTCAATCTCACCGAGGATGAAGCGGATGTCCGCACGCTGCCCGAAGGCGCGATCCGAAAATCGCTCGGCGATATAGCCATTACGCTTCACGGCGACCAGTTCGTGCAGGAATCCGCCGCCCAGGTGAACAGTGGCCGCGATCTGGGCTGGTCGGTGATGCTGGCCGTGCTGCTGCTGGCGGCGTTCGAGTGTTTTGTAGCAATGCGGTTTGGGCATTATGCGAAAAGATAGTTGCCAGTTGTTAGTTGCCAGTTGCCGGAAAATGCAACAGGCAATTGGCGGCTAGGATATTTTCCTGACTGGCAACTGGCAACTGGCAACTGGGTCTTTTGAAAAACTGGTGGCATGGGCGTCTCGCCCA
>JANXVV010000630.1 GCA_025351525.1 Humisphaera sp.
CGGAGTACCGCGACCTGTGGCACCCGAACCTCATGCGGAAGTTATTTCGAGCCCGTTCCCAAGTCCGGTGAGGCAGTGTTTTCAAAGGCCCGGGAAAGTAGGACATTTCTTGACTTTTGCTCCAAAAACAGGCCTCCGCAAAAAGGAGGCATTCGGGGCGAATCTCGTTTTTGTTCCATTTTGTTCGATTTTGTTCCATTCCGCTCTCACTTCCCGATGTTCACGATCACCCGGCCTGTTTCATCGCCGGCCGGGGGCGTGATGCCGCTGTAGGTGCGGGCGAAACGGCGGAGTTCCGGGTAGTCGATGAGAAGGGTGGCTCCCTCATTTCGCGAGCAGCCGTTAAACCAGGCATCGACCGGATCCTGGCCATGGCAATCGACGTCGAACACGGTTCGGTAGTGCAGACGCGACATCGGCAAGGGGTAGGCGAATGCCTTGGCTTCCCCGATGAGGCACAAGCCGCGACCCGCCGCGATCGCTTTTTCAGCATCGGGTGGAGTCGGATAGGTGTCCATCGGAAGGCAATATTCCAGGCGATTCCCGATCTCCGAATCGAGAGTCACCAGCCCCAGGGACGCCTGAAACAGTACGCCGCAAACGGCAGCCCAACGCAGGATTGGCGATTCGATGCGCGCTATCAGTAACGCAAGCACCGGGATCGCGAGCACGAAGAATCGACTTTGCAGATGGGTGAAGAAAAGCCAGAAGCAGAGCCACATGAGCAGCAGTGATGCGGCGAAGGCGGTGTCGCGCCAGTTGCCGCCGCGCAGCAGTACGATCAGACCGGCGGGGATGAGGGCGAACCCGTATCGCCAGTCGGCGAAGATGTTTTTCCACGAAGAGTGGAGTCGCGCTTCAAGGCTTCGTTCGTTGACGGGTGGGACGTAGGCCAATCGCCAGCGCTCGACCTGTTCCGGCGTGAAGTGGGCACGGCCCAGAATCGACATTGCCTCGGGGAACACAGGGTTGCGGGTCCACACGAAATTGCGGATCAGCCAGGGGGAAAAGACGATCAACCCGGTCAGGACGAACAGAGAGACTGGCCGCAGAAACCGGCGATCACCGCGAACGAGCAAGGCGATGATGAACCCGATCGGAATCGCGGCCAGCAGCATCGGCACGGCGGTCAGTTTCACCCCGCACGCAAAACCCGCCATCGCGCCGGCCAGCATCATGTGACGGCTACGCCGTTCGGGGGAATTCAGCGCTCGCCATGCCCACCCGATCGCCAGCGTGCCGAACAAAAGCAAGCCGCCTTCGTTGTACGCCACCGGCGCGAGGAGCGTGAGCCATGGCGTCGACGCGGCGAACAGCACGCCGACCAATCCCCGCCGCCCCGCAAATTCCGCGACGGCCATGACCGAGATCGCGATCATCGCCACATGCATCAGCTGCGCCAGATACATCCCCGCCCACGGCCCGCCGCGCAGGTGCATCGCCAACAGATAGTGCATCTCGACGTTGAACGGAAAATAGGAAAAAACGTTGTGGTGAAGCGGCAGGATTCGCGCGGCTTCGTACCATTCGCGCGGCACTTGAAGATGATATTCCAGCACGTCGTAATAGTGCGGCTCGCCCGGCCATAACACGCCCGGCGGCATCAGCGCCCCAAGCACCGCGATGGCGAAAAAGGGAACGGGGATCAACCATAACCAGCTCGACCGATCCACCCGCTGCTCCAACATCGCGGCCAGTGAAAAGGATTTGACGCGCGGGTCGCCGATGAATCGCACCAGAAGCAAAGCGATCCCGATGCCGATCAGAATGATTGCCAATCCCCGGTTCAACCACCCGGCTAAACCCAGGCCGAGGGTGAGGAGGCTGAAGCATCCGATGCCGAGAGCGGCAGTGGTTGCGAAGCCGGGGTGCTCATCGGGTGTTTTGAAGATTTGCGCGAGCCAGGTGCCGACGCCCAACATCGCCGCGAGCCAGAGAAGCACGCAGGATCCATCCACCAGCAGGCGATAGACAGACGCCACCCACGCGGGGCCGGCGTAAAAAAAGAAAGTGAAAAGAAATAGGGATACGGAAGCGAGAAGGAGAGTGCCGCGACGTTCCCGAAAAGGGACGCGCGATGGTGATTCATCAGCGATGAGAGTTTTACGGGGTCCGCGCTGCTTCATCGTTTCTGTCTTTCAAGCGGGATTTTCAAAACGGGCGTGATTAAAAACCAAAAAAAAGAAAACGTGTGCCTCCGGAACCACCGCTAAACAAATTCCCATCGGCAAATCCGAATTTTTACGTTTTACGAATTACGAATTATCCCCCCCCTCTTCCAACCCAAACAATTTCTCCATCGCATGCATGTACTGCGCCGGCGGGCCGTGCTGCGGATCGGAATGTTTCAACAGGCGAATCGGATCGTGCAACAGCTTGTTCACGATCCGGCGAGTCAGTTCCTCCAGATGCGCCTTCTCCGCCTCGCCGATGTTCGGCAGCTTGTTCAGCGTGCGATTCAGCTCTTCCTGCGCCAGCCCGTGATACCGGCGATACAGCGCGTCGATCAACGGGCCCAGTTGCCGTTGACGATGCCAGGCGATGAAATCGTGAACGTGATCGCCGACGATTTTTCGGGCCGCATCCACCGCCTCTTTTCGCTGCGACTGCGTGGTCGACACCACCTGTTGAAGGTGATCGAGATTATAGAGATAGACGTTCTCCAGCTTTTCGATGGACGCTTCCACATCGCGCGGCAAGGCGATGTCGATGATGAAGATCGGCTTGTAACGCCGTGGCCGAAGCAGTTTTTCAAAACGGGACCGGGTGATAATCGGTTCGCTGGCACCCGTCGACGTAACGACGATGTCGGCGGCGATCAGATGCTCATCCAGCCGGTCGAATGATGCCGCTTCACCGCCGAATTCTTCCGCCAGTTTCATCGCCTTCGCCGGGTCGCGGTTGCAGAGCAGCAGCTTGCCGAGTTTCAGATCGGCGAAATTCCGCAGCACGAGTGTGGCCATCTCGCCCGCGCCGATGTTCAGCACCGTCTTGTCGTCGAAGTGATCGAAAATCCGCTTGGCATAGTCGACCGCCACGCTCGCGACGCTGAGTTTACCGCTGCCGATCGAGGTTTCGGTCATCACCTGTTTGCCGACGGCGATGGCCCGCTGGAACAGCGGATTGAGCAGCGCCCCGGCGGTGTTCATCTCGCGGGCGACATCGTAAGCCTCGCGCACCTGGCCGAGAATCTGCGATTCACCCAGCACCATCGAGTCGAGCGATGAGGCGACGTTAAAAAGATGACCGACCGCCAATCGATCGGCTTTGCGATAAAGGTGTTCGCGAAACTGCTCGGGATCGACGCCGCGTAACGTGGCGAGAAAGGTCAGCACTTCATCGGCGGTCGGTGAATTGTTGGTGACCGTGACGGCGTACAGTTCGACTCGGTTGCACGTCGACAGCAACACCGCCTCGGAACCGGGAAATTTTTCCTGAAATGCCGCCAAAGCCTCACGTTGCTGCGCGGCGTTGAACGCCAGCTTTTCGCGCACGGCCAGCGGAGCGGTGGAGTGATTCAGTCCCAGCAGCACAAGCCGATGCATCAGTGTCCGCCCCCCGCCGGCATATACTGCACGGCGACAATGGTGGCGATCATCAGCACGAAACCCAGGATGCTCAGCATCGCCGCCTTGCGCCCGCGAAAGGTGGGATTGATCGGCGCGTGCAATACCAGCGCGTAGATGACCCACACGCAAAACGCCAGCAGCACGGTGGGGTTGAGAAACCAGTGCGCCCCTAGGCGCGATTCCGGATCGCGTTGGAGGAAAATGATCATTCCCGTGATGAGCCCGATCGTCAGCAGCGCGAAACCGAGCGTCACGGAAATGCGGGTTAGATGTTCGAGCCGTTCGAGGCTGCCGAACAGAATCCCCGGCTTGCCGTTCTTGCGGCGAAGGCGGGCATTGGTGATCAGATACATCGCTCCCACCGCCCCCGCAACCGCGAACGCCACCGCCCCGCCATAGGCACTGGCGCGATGCACCCAGTCCCACGTTCGCACCACATACACATGCGGCTTGTGCCGCCCAAACACCGCCGCCGCGATCAGCAGCAGGACGACGACCGGCATCAAAAAGAAATCGATCCCCACGATCGGCCGGGTCGCCTGAACATACAGCACAAACAGCGTGAGCAGAATTCCCAGCCAGATGAGCGCGTCGAAATTATCGTCCAACGGCAGCCATCGCGCGCGGAGCGATGAATGCCAGATCAATACCGCGACGGCACTGGTCAATCCCCAATACACGCAGTGTTTGGCGACCAATCGCACGATGGCTTTATCCCACCAGGTTCGCGCAACGGAAAGTGTTCCGCCGATGGCGAACAGGGCGATCGAGAGAATGAGCAGGGCCAACTGGCCGGTGGTGGGCATGACTATTTTAGCGGCGCCAGAGCCTCCAGTGGGGGGAACTTCAGGACCAACGATTCCCACAGCAATCCAATCCCTCCGGCCATCAGAATCTCCATCGCCTGCGGCGTGGCAAGCGACCGGAAGACTTCGCGGCGCTGCTCGGCACTGATGCCATCCGCCGAAAGCAGCGCGGGCCGAATCGCCTGCATCGCCTCGGCCATCATACGCCATCGCGGATCGAAATGGGCGGCGAGGTCGTCGCGAATCATCGCGGCTAAAGCCGGCGCGCCGGCGGTTGCAACGGTGATGACCACCGGACCTTGCCGCAATATCGCCGGCGTGGTGAAATCGCCAGGTTCGTCCTCCTCCGAATCCGCCCGAGTCACCCATATCCCGCGACGGCGAGCCTCGCGAACGATGGCATCGTTGATCTCCCGCGAATCCGTCGCGGCGAATGCCAGCCCAGCATCCGTCAAATGGTCCGGCTCAAATCTCGCCGTGATTTTCTCCACAATCGCCGGAATATCAGCATGAAAATCGGGCGACACCATCCGAATTTGCGTGGCCCCCGCTTCGATCAATCCCCGGGCTTTGCGAAGCGCAACCGCCCCGCCGCCGATGATAACGGAGAGGCGATCGGTCACATCCAACATGAGCGGATATCGCGCGGGCACTGCGATTTGATTCTAACTCGCGAGGAGCGGGGGGTCCATTTGAACCGCTTGGAATGGTTCGTTTATTGACACCCATCCTCACGGCGGATTATTCTGATGAAAAGAATTAGATAGCTTCGGATATCGGACTACGATATCAGCGTCGCCAGCAACACCCTTTGACTCAACCGCGAGGTGCGTGTGCAGCAGCCCAATACCATGCAAGATCATTCAGCGGCTCCGACTCATCCCCACGCTGACGAACCCACCACCGGGCCCGCCGGCGCGATGTACGGAATTGCCCTGGTTGTGGCCGTTGCCATGGTGGGCATCGGTATTTATCTGGCGATCGAGTTGAAGAGCTGGGCCATGCTCGCCGCCGGCTGCGCCAGTTTGGTCGGCGTGCTGGTGACGTGGCCGTTGGCAAAGGCGCTGGTACTGAACACCGAAACCGAATCGCGCCGCCGTTCGGATCTCGGCACGATTCTTTCCGAGCGGTTGCAGCAGATTTCGGTGTTATTGAATGTCGTGAGCGATCAGCAGCTTTTGAGCGATCGCGCCAAGCAGGTGGCTTTTCGCGACAAGGATCGCGATGCGTTACGCCGTGCGATCAAGGAAGATCTGTCGCGCAAGGATTGGGAAGCAGCGCTGGCGTTGGCGACGGATATGGAATCCACGTTCGGGTACAAGCAGGAAGCCGAGCAGTATCGCGAGGAGATCAACAATCATCGGAACGAAGTGATCCGCCGACAGATTCAGGAAGTGGTTGGAAAGATCGACGTCTATTGTCGGCAGGAAAAGTGGAGCGATGCGCTGCGGGAATCCGAACGTCTGCATCGGCATTACCCGGAAAATGAGCATGTGCAGAAGCTTCCCCAGGAAATTGAAACTCGCCGTCAGGGAACGAAACGGCAGTTGCTCGATGCGTGGAATGAAGCGATCGCCCGTAAAGATGTCGACGGCAGCATCGAGATTCTGCGAAAGCTCGATCTGTATCTGACGCACCAGGAAGCCGAATCCATGCAGGAGGCGGCGCGCGGGGTGTTCAAGGAGAAGCTCAATCAGTTGGGCACGCAATTCACGCTGGCCGTTCAGGACAAGCGGTTCCCCGAAGCGATCCGGGTGGGCGAGGTGATCACCCGCGACTTCCCCAACAGCGGCATCGCTCGCGAGGTACGCGACATGATGGAATCGCTTCGATCCCGCGCCGAACCGGAAATGGCGAAAGCCTGACATATTCCCTCCGAATTTTTGAGCGGCTGTGCCGAAGGCACGCGTTTTTC
>JANXVV010000633.1 GCA_025351525.1 Humisphaera sp.
CGACTCTCACAACGCGGCATCCGACTCTCACAACGCGGCGTTGTGAGAGTCGGATGCCGTGGTCCACCCCGCGCCTTCACCGCGCGGAAGCCGTTATTCCGGGACGGGGCGTTCCCACGCGGTCGGAGGGGATTTTTATGGGGCGATCTTCAGCCGCCTGATACGGAAAGCCGGAAACCCGAAATCAGAAAAAAGCTCGAAGAAGAAATGAAGAAAGCCCGAAGGGCGGAAAATCGCAAGCACGACAGTTCGCGCTCTTTCGAGCTTTTCGTTTTCCCCTTTGAGCTTTTTTCTGATTTCCGGTTTTGAGTTTCTCATTTCCCCTTCGCCCTTGATTCGCGTTGAAGGGGTGAGCGACTGCAGTCACGGCTAGAGCGCAGCCCGTGTACTCATAGGCGCAGCGCAACCCATGGGGACAAACGATAAGATGAAACCGATCACTCCTACGACGGTGCCGATGACGGGAAACTTCTTGGAAAGAGCGTGAATCATGACACGATGCCTTGGTATGCCTGTGGCTTTGCCGTGCAGGAACTCACTCAGACCGCTCCGCATCGTGTGCTGGCTTGCCTTCGCGATCGCGTTGGCGGGATGTGCGGACTATCCGCACACGCGCGGCGAATGGCAGGGCGTCACGATCCCCATCCGGGTGTTCGATATCCGGGGCAACGCCTTCGACGCGGTGGGGCTGCGCATCGTCTCGGGACCGCCGGTGTCGAGGTTTGGCAACGGTTCCGTCATCACCGGTCCGGCTTTGATCCGGTCCGTCACCAGTGATCCGCTGCTCGTTCACAACGAGGACCGAATCATGGAACCTGGGCAATTGCGGATCGGCGCGTCGATTGCCGTGCGCGGAGACCTCAGCGATCGCGCCGCCTATGCCCCCGGCGGCGGACAACCCGTCCTGCGCGTGTATGATGGGAAGGGACGCACGGGCCCCGAGCGCTCGATCCGGGTCAAGGGCAAAGTGACTATCATCGAGCCCGCGCCCTGATCGTTCTCAGCCCCATCCCTGTTCCTCCCGATACTTCCTACTTTCACACCGCCATACGCAAAACCTTCGACGCACGTCCGTGCCGGGTTGAACGGGTGGTGGGAGATTCACGGTGGAGATCTCATGCCCAGGAGCGATTTCATTCCCGGGTCCGAGATGGTGCCATCGACGATGGTGACCAACTTTTCGTCACCTTGATCGGCAACGGCACTTGCCTTCGCTGTCCTCGCACTCGATACCACGGCGATGGCCTCTCTGCTATCCGCCCGGAGCTATGCGGGGCGGGCGATGCGCAGCAGCTTCAACCTCTCGTTCAGCCCCACCGATGCGGGCAAGATCGTCTTTGTGAAGGCGGCGTGGGTGAACCCGCGCGGGCAGAGCGGGCCGGTGATCGATGAGATCGTGAAAGGCATTGCCGCCTGGCGGCGGAATGACGAATCCATCAAGGGATCGTCAATCCCCTGAAGCGAGGATCCAAGCCAACAAAACGGCCCCCGCAAAACGTGCGGGGGCCATCGTGCGTAAAACGAAATTTACGTTAGCTCGCAGTCGTCGTGCCGCCTTTGGGCGGGGGCGGCGGTGTGCCGCCTTTGGGCGGGGGCGGTGGAGTTCCGCCTTTGGGCGGAGGCGGCGGAGTCCCACCTATGGGCGGGGGAGGAGGCGTGCCGCCCTTCGGAGGGGGCGGTGGGCCACCGGCGGTGGGTGCCGGAGGTTTGACTTTTCCGGTCGTGGGCTGGGTTGCGGGCTTTGGCTTCGGGGCCTTGAAAGCCACCGGCTGTTGCTGCATGGAGGCCGGTTGGATTGTGGAGATGACCGGCGACGACATCGCCGATTCCACACTGCACAGTCCCGTCAACAGCACCGCTCCCGATAACAATCTGAACGTCTTGCCGCTCATAGCGATCCTCTCTTGCCCCGAGGGGCACCTTCAACCTTAATCTCGAACGCCAACATGACATTCGATGCTCAGGGGCGGAGTTTAGAAGGCTGAACCTTAAGCGGGAATGAAGGCGGCTGGAGGGCGGCAGTCCCCTGCCGCCGCAGCGGTCGAGGACGACCGCCCTCCAAAATCCATTTTCGGAGCAGACAACGGACGCGATTGTTTTTCAGGACGAGTGCCGTTCCAATTGCCCATTGCGATGGAACGCGGCGCGGCGCTACTCCCGCCGTACAAACTGCTCGCTGATTTCCGCCAGACGCACACCCAGTTTGGTGATGAGGGTGCGGTTCATCAGCGTGCCGTTGTCGGCCAGATACATCCACTGCTCCATCTCCACATTGAACAGCCCATTGCCCGGTTTGGTGGCGAGAGTCCAGGTCCAGTGAAACGTGCGACCACTCGACTCGCCGCGCGCGGTGCCGGCCATGTCGTTGGCGGTCGCCTCGAAACAGCCGTTGCCGAGTCGACGCAGGTGCCAGTCGCGCACGGTGTCTTTGCCGCCGGTCATCACGTGCTGCACCATGTGCAGACCGTCCGGGCCGTCGGCAGTCGCTTCGGTGGTGGTGGTGACGATGGCAGTGGGCGCACCATGGCGGTTTTCGATCACGCCCCACGATGCGGTGCGGCCAGTCCAGAAGGTCATCGGGTCGAACGCCGGCGAGGTGGCCGCGAAGGCATTCGGTCGTAGCGTCGACGCACACCCGGCAAGCAACCCCAGCGAGCAAAGACACAGAATACGACGTGCGATCCGAAAACATGGAGCAGCCGGGCCGGTGAAATGACCTCCCCGTAGAGAAACATTGATTGTTGGAAAACCCTGGGCAACGTGGAGGATCGTCATACCGATCATCATTGTGCGGCTAAAATCGGAAAGCAATCCGTCCGGTTGACCTCTTCCATTCTTGACCGCACCGCCCGGAGCTGTTTAACTTTCGGTCGCTCATGTCCATCGTGTAGTCTTCGGGGATCGAATCCATTTTATCGGGAGGTGCCCCATGGCATCGAATCGCGGAGTCGCGTACGTCAAACCGGGAGAAGTCGCCATCCAAAGCATCGATTTTCCGAAACTCATTCTCGGAAAGCGAAAATGCAATCATGGGGTGATTCTCAAAATCATCTGCACCAACATCTGCGGTTCCGATCAGCACATGGTGCGCGGGCGCACCACCGCGCCGTCGGGGTTGATTCTCGGGCACGAGATCACCGGGCAGGTGATCGAAGTGGGTCGGGATGTCGAGTTCATCGAGATGGGGGACATCTGTTCCGTGCCGTTCAACATTGCCTGCGGGCGGTGTCGCAACTGCAAGGAAGGCCGCACCGGCATCTGCCTGAACGTCAATCCCTCGCGCCCCGGCGCAGCGTATGGATACGTCGACATGGGCGGATGGGTCGGGGGACAGGCCGAGTATGTCATGGTTCCCTACGCGGATTTCAATCTGCTGAAATTTCCCGATGCCGATCAGGCCATGGCGAAGATCAAGGATCTCACGCTGCTGAGCGATATCTTCCCGACCGGTTACCACGGCGCGGTGACCGCCGGCGTCGGGCCGGGTTCGATCGTCTATGTGGCGGGCGCGGGGCCGGTCGGTCTGGCGTGCGCGGCATCGTGCCATCTGCTGGGCGCGGCGATCGTCATCGTCGGCGACCTGATCCCCGAACGCCTCAAGCAGGCCAAAAGCTTCGGCTGCGAAATCGTCGACCTGCGCAAAGACGCCACGCTCGCCCAGCAGATCGAGCAGATCATCGGAGTGCCGGAAGTCGACTGCTCCGTCGATTGCGTCGGCTTCGAAGCCCACGGCCAGGGCAAAGACTCGAAGACCGAAAAGCCCGCCACCGTACTGAACTCCATCATGGAAGTGACCCGCGCCGGCGGCGCGCTTGGCATCCCCGGCCTCTATGTCACCGGCGATCCGGGCGGTATCGATGAGAATGCAAAGGTCGGTATGCTCGGCATCCGCATCGGTCTCGGCTGGGCCAAGAGCCACTGCCTCACCACCGGTCAATGCCCGGTCATGAAGTACAACCGCGCCCTGATGCAGTGCATCCTCCACGATAAAATCAAGATCGCCAAAGCGGTGAACGTGACCACCATCACTTTGGATGAAGCACCGCAAGGCTACCGCGACTTTGACAAGGGGGCCGCGAAGAAGTTTGTGCTCGATCCACACGGGATGGTGGCAGCGTGATGAGAGGCGGCGTGCGCACGGACTCATACGGGGCGTGGCGTCTCGCCAGTGTTTTTATTCGAGAAATACTGGCGAGACGCCCGTGCCACGAGACATCATCCCACACTGACTATGATCTAGGATTGAGTTCTTGAGCCCTTTCCACTTGCTGCATCGCCCGGTCAATTTTCGAGATTGTAGCGGTGTCTGCTGTCACCTTGGCCTTTTCGATTCGATTGAGGGTTTCGACTCTTATTCCCGCCGCAGCCGCCAGCGCCTTTTGCGAAAGCCCCACGTTTTCCCGCCTTCGAATCACTTCGCGGGCAATCGACACCCGGCCGGTATTAATCGCCGGGAAGTTACCATCCCTGTCCGATGGCAAAAACCCGGGCTTGATGTTTGCAGAACTGAGCCGTCGGTACTCGACCTCAGGAACCAAAACAAAGGTCTTGCCATTCATGTTTAATGTCGCATGTGCCATGAGGTGTCCTTAGGAACCAAACGGAAAGCCTGGCCATCAATCGTAAATCGTTCCTCGATTGCCGATCTTCCAGATCGTCACTTTTCGGCCATCTGGAGTTACGGTGAACACGATCCGGTAGTCGCCGGTTCGGATCCGATATCTGCCGTGCAAATTACCGCGCAGTGGCTTGGCACCACTGACGGCGGGCCACTTCTCAAGACGCTCGAAAACACCGACGATCCGATTGCGAATGACGAGCGGCACACGTTCAAGTTCGACTCTCGCGGCGGGCGTGATGGTCACCGTCACTGCCGTCCGTTCCATTTTAATCGCCTTGACTTCTAAGTCAATAAACGTCGCCTTTTCATGGTCACTTGCGCTTGTGATAACCCGAGGCGGAGTTGGCACGGCTGCCGCCCGCCTGGCCGAGGCAAGTGCTGCCCATGCCGCGGGCAACGGCAATATGGTCGGAAGCGGTCAAGTCGGAGCGTTTAAGCCGAAACTGGTGAAGGGTTTCGAGCAGACTTCCACTTTTGCGAACGAAGCCACGGCTAAAAAACGGTGGCGATTCCCAGCTGATAATTGGCAAATCGAGCGAGGATTTCAGGACGTGAGACCGTGAAAGCTCTTCGCCGCCGCATTGGCTACGAGTTCGATCGCCAACGCAGCAGTCCCCGGCCGCCTCAGCGGTCGAAGACGACCGCCCTCCAAAATCCATATTCGAAACCGTCTTGCCTCGTTCAACGACTCGTTTGAGTTGTGGCCTGCACACCGTTTAATGTCCCAAACCCGCCCATCTGCTCCTGACTGTCCAACAGTTTCCCTTTTTTCCCGAGACTGATCAGATCCGCCACAATCGCGGTGTCGACGGAATCTCGATGTAGCGAACAACCCACGCCCGCCATCACTTTCGCGTAAGCCGACTGGGCTGAATCGATCGTCACCGCGACCGGCGGAGCCACAGTCCCGGCGGCCCACGGGGATTGCAGCGGCGTCATGTTCCCGAATTCCGCCTCGGTCATCAGTGTGCCGTCCAGCAGTCCGTTCAAATCATAATCCACGTAGTTCCCGGTCTGATAGACACTGGCGTTGGGGTTGGCCTCGTAGAACGCGCGGTGAGCGCCGCTGACCGGGCCGGCGATGAAATAGTTGCCGATGATGTCGTGCTTGAATTTCCCCGCCGAATGGCCCAGGCTGTATCCCCCCACCTGCCAGTTGTAGACGATGTTATTGATGAGCTGAATGTTCCCCTTCCCCTTTGGATTACGTCCGTGATTATTGATCCATAGATTGTGGCTGAACGTGACGTTCTCACTTTCGCACAGGCACCCGAACCGCTGCGGCGCGATGCCGTTGCCGATGATCGAATTTTGCACGGTGATGTCACGACTCTGGGTCATGTCGATATTTTCCCAGCGGCCAAACTCGATCGAGAGATGATCGAGCATGATGTTGCCGCCGCGATTGATCGCGACGGCGCTCTTCTTATTCTGCTTCTGCCCGGTGTCCCCCTGGCGGATTCGCAGGTGCCGGAGGATGATATTGTGCGAGCCGGACAGCGAGACTTCATAGTTTCGCGTGCCAACGCCTTCACCCGGCGCGGTGTCGCCGTTGACAGTGATGTCGCTGGCGATGTGAAGGATCGATTCGAGCGGAACATACCCACCGACATCAAACACCACCGTGCGCGGCCCCTGGCTGACGGCGTCGCGCAGCGATCCCGGCCCGGCATCGCCCAGGTGGGTGACGTGATACATCACCCCGCCACGTCCTCCGGTGGCGTGCGCGCCGAAGCCCTCGGCATCTTCGAAGGATTTTTCCTGGGCGGAGGCGAAAATCGGGACACCCAGGAAACCGATGAGCAGCATGATTTTACGAATGAGAGTCACAGGTGCTCCGAAATTATTTCAATGAGATGATTGCCACGTTTTTAACGTGTGACAACGATAGAAAACTTCACACGACACCGGCACTTCAAATTGCGCGATTTTGGAGTGTTACGCGTCGGATTGATGAAGTCGCACGATTTTCAGTGAGAAGAAAACGTGGCCCTCCGGGCCACCGCTAAACTTTAATATGGATGCTGTTTTGAGGTTAATTCGCCGCTGCTGCCGCACCTGCGGGGGAGGCGGTTTTAGCGGGGGACGCCGCACCGGATTTCTTACCGCCGGCCAGCTTGCCGGTGGGACGCGTCGAGGGGGCGATCTTGATCCCGGCTCTTTCCAGGAGCGTACGGCCTTGGCCGATTTGCAGGCGCACGATGTCTTGGCCGCTCTCCAATCCGGTACGGGCCTCGGCATGGGTTTCAGTGCTCTGCCCGATGGTGACTTTGACCGGCTTTACTTCATCCCCGAGACGCGCAAAAACATAATTATCCGCCCCCGCAGAATAGATGCAGTCCAACGGAATTGCCAGCACGCCGCTCAGATGTTCGCAGAAAATTTCCGCCCGCACGGATTCGGAGGGCTTCAAATCGCCGGCGACAAAATCCAGAGTCAAATCGACCGGGTATTCCTTCGAGTCCGGGTTGAACCAGCGCTGGCTCATATCCGCGATCGGGCTGATGCGAGACACCCAAGCCGACACTTCCATGGGCTTGGTGCCGCGCTGGATGCGCACGATCGCCCGCATTGGGTTTGCATCATCAATCCGAATCCGCGTCCGCTGCGATTCCGGAATGCGAATCACGGCCTTCATGCTGGACGTGTCGGGCAGGCGAATCAGCAGTTGCTTGTCGCGAACCGTGGCCCCTTCCTGAATCGGGATGATGGCGTTTCGATCGAGGCTCGAGGCATAGATGACGAATCCGGCATTCGGCGCTTTGATCGTGCAGTATTCCAACTGCTCGCGCTGTTCGTCGTATTGCGTCTGGATGATGCGAACCTGAGTCGATACCGCGCGGGTCACTGCCTGCTTCTGGGTTAGATTCGCGGCGTTCTCGGCGCGGGTGTGCTCGAGCTTCTGCTGAGCCTGAGCCATCGCGCTCTGATAGGTCGTCTCATCTTTTTTATGCTGGTACGTCAGCAAAACCATCAGGGCCGTCTTTGCCTTGTCTCGCGCATTCACGGCGGTCGTGATATCCAGTTCGGCCTTCTTCACATCCGACGGCGTGACGAACCCTTTGCCAAACAGGGCCATCGTGTTGTTCTGGTCATCCTGCTTATTGGCCAGCATCTGATCGGCCATCTTCAGTTGCGTATCGGCGTCTTCGCGGGCCTGGGGGAAAGTGCCTTTTTCATAGGCTTCCAGATCGATCTTCGACAATTCCAGCGCAACTTCCGCCGCCGCCAGATTGGCGGCGTTCTGGCTCTTTTGAATTTCCTCAAACTGCTGGGCGGTGATCAGATTCGCCTGTGCGGTTTCCAGACTCGCTTTCAGATCATCCACTTTATGTTTGATGGTCGAGGAATCGACGGTCACCAGCACTTCGCCAGGTTTCACGGAAGAGCCTTCGGGAACAACATAGGTGATGGTGTTGATGCCCTCGACGTGATTCACCACGTCGATGTTGTCCACCGCCGCCAGTTCGCCGTCTTTCGAGATCTTCACATCCAGATCCATCGGCCTGACAGTATAGAGACTACTGCTGCTGATGTTCGAGCTGTCCGATCCCGCGCGCTGAGACCTCCACGCATATCCGCCACCGCCCAACAGCACGATCGCCGGCACGACTACCCAGACCCACCAACGGCGGGCGGGCTTCACTGAAACTGCATATGTGGGATTCAATTCTGTCACGTTCTTTAATACCGCCGTCATCGTCATTTGTTCATGTTGCCCGCGTCGAACTTTTGCAGATCGGCCCGCAGGTCCGATAACTTTTTATCCGCCTCGCGGGCACTGGTCCGGTCCATGGAATAACCCAGCGTTCCGGCGGTCGGATCCACGCGCAGCGTGCCGGTGCTGCGAAGATAGCGCAGAATGGCAACCTGCAAATTCGACAGCGCCCGCTCGTAACCATCCTGCGCGCTGAGCAGCGATTGCTGCGATTCGACCACGTCCCGGGAATCGACGGCTCCCAGTTTGAGCAACTCATACGAATACTGCAGGCGTCGCTGGGCCAAATCGGTGTTGCGGCGTTGGATCGCCATTGAGGTTTCGGCGGAGTTGATCGTTCGCACCGAGTCGCGCACCTCCACGATCACTTGGTCACGCAATCCATTATAATTGCGGCCGGCGCGCTCGAGCAGAATCAGCGAACGGCGATAGATGTTCCGCTCGGCAAGCCGATCCACCGGCAGATCGACGGTGATGCCTGCCGAATAGGTCGCGGTGCGATTGTCGAATCGGCTGGCAAGCGTATCGCGCCGATTGCCCACCTGGGTTTGCGCCACCAATTCCACATCCGGCAGCAAACCGTTTTTAGCCACCAGTGTTCCACGCCGGGCGTCGTCGATCTCATCCTCCGCCGTCTTCAAATCGAGCCGATATTTCACCGCCAACCCCTCGGCATCCTCGCGCTCCAGATCGGGCGGCGTTACATCCAATTCCTCGGCCACCACGTCCAGATTGTTGTCGATCGGCATCCCCAGCAACAGCTTGAAGTCATCGATCGACTGCTGATATTGCGTCTGCGAATCCACCAGCGAACTCTCGGCGAACAGCTGCGCCTGAAGCGCGCGCTGCACCCCCAGATAATTGATCCGCCCGGCGGAATAGAGCGACTCGGTCTGCTGCGTCAACGTCAACAAATTCGTGTAATTCACCCGGCGATTGATCACGCTTTTTTGCAGGGCCACCAGACTGAAATACTGGCTGGCGACATTCAGCGAGAACTGACGGCGGAAATCCTCAAAAGTGCGCACCTGATAGACCAGCCGTCGTTCGCTTTCGATGAGCGGTTCGAGGTTCACCAGGCCCGCCCCGCGAAGTAATGGGATGGAACCGGAGAGGGCGGCGCTGGCGCTTTCACCGTTGGTGATATTGCCGTGGAGCGCGTCGACGAAAGTCACCAGCGTCTGCGCGACGATTTGACCCCCATAGGGCAACCGCTGGCGAACCCCGGCGTTTCCGGTGGCAGTCAACGCCGAGCGATAACTGATATCTTTTTGTCCACCGGTGTAAGCCAGCGAACCGTTGGCAAAGGGGATCGGGTCGAACAGATGCCGTTGGAGCGTGACGTCCAGCGTGCTGAGATAAAGATCCTCCATCGCCGTTTCGTAATCGCGGCCATGTTGGACGCCGAACCGGATCGCGCCGAACAGGTCGACGCGAATCGGTTGTTGCTCGGGTCCGGGTGGGGAAAGGCGAAGTCGCTCGACTGCCCGGCGTTCGGCGGCAACGATGCCAAACCCACCGGTGCGCGAGGAGGGTTGCGTCGACGCATCGGACAAGTGTGCCGGCTGTGGGCCGAACGATTGTTGCGGGGTGGGGCTGAGCCGAGCGAAAGGCACTATCATCCGCAGCGGTTCCATCGGTGGAATCGCCGGCGGTGGTTTGGGGGTGAAAGGCAGAATCGCAAACGCGCGCTTCGGGGGATCAACCGGCACCACCGTCGTATTCGACACCGCTTCGGGTTGGTAGCCTAGCGTCGTCTGTTTGCGATTTTTGAGGATGTCGTAGACCTGCCGATCCGCCGACTCCCGATACGATTCCGCACTGCAACCGGTCAGCAGCCCCAGAATGGATAAAATAAGAATAGCCCTGCGCGAAATCATCGTGTAACCACTACCGCGATGGCGGGCATTCGTTTTTCGGAACGCCCCTCGAAAAACAATTTGCCACGGCTCGGAGCTTGTGAAAAATGGTGGCATGGGCGTCTCGCCCGTGCTCTTGCATTTTAAAAGCACGGGCAAAATGTCTCATCGAGTCCGCGAGGCCAATCTTGCATTGCCGCAAACGCCGTGGTATCGTTTTCACGGGCATTTCAGATCGAAGAATCCATGGACCCCGATGGACGAATGGTTTACAGGATGGGAGTCCTATGCGTGGGAAGAAAAAGGGTCGCGGCGCGCGACTGGTTTTGATCGGTCTATCGCTGCTTGGCGTGGCCGGCGCGAAGGCGAGTTCACTGGTGGTGGGCGGGAGCGGGCTGCTCACGCAGAGCGGTGCCAATCAGCTTGCCGCGGCACTGGGTGAAGGAGATTTGACGCTGACGAATGTGTTCGCCCATGGCGTGGGCGATGGGAAGACGGCCAGCACTTTTCACAGCGCTGTTGACGGCCTGGGCCGGACATTCTCCGTGCTGGAAGTGACTGCCGTCGGCAGCACAAGCACCAGCCTGATCGTCGGGGGATACGATCCGCTGAGTTGGAACAGTTCAGGAAGCTATAACAACGCGGTCGCGGACAGCCTGCGCACGGCCTTTTTATTCAATCTCACTTCGTCCACCATTGTAAGCGAAAAACTCGGGGCGGCAGACGGCAACGCGGGAATGTCGCAAACCGGGAACGATCCCGGTTACGGCCCGTGGTTTGGCGGCGGCCCGGACCTCCGCGTCAACGCATCGTTGACCACCGGTTTCGCGTATCAAATCAGCTATGGCCCGACCGGTCAGGCCGGGACGACCATCTTCGGTGCGGCATTCGGCGGCGGAGGCTTGACGCCCACCTATGCGCGGATCGAGGTCTTCACGATCGCCGACGGCGTTCCCGCCCCGCTTCCCGCAACGGCATTGGCCGGCGCGGTGCTGATGGGCGGGATTGGTTTGTTAAGGGTGACGCGCCAGAAGGTGACGGCTTAGCCGCAAGCGCCAGTCCCCTGCCGCCGCTGCGGCGGTCGAGGACGACCGCCCTCCAACTTCGGCGGGGCATTCAACTTCGCGAGGCGATCGCGCTCGACAGCGGCCGCAGAATCCGCGGCACGATGTAAGAACTGCACAGCGATTCGGCCCGCTCGGTCATTTCCCCAAACAACTTTTCCATCGGTTCCTTCGGTCGATCGCCCCAATATCGGCGAAGGATCAGATACACGCTGATTACGTCATTCGAGTAGTCACCCGTTCGCACCTGATAGCTGTTCGTGCGGGTGATGACGTCGATGCGCGCCTGCAAACGGCAATCTTCACTGAGAGCCACCGTCACGCTCGGCTGAATGTCCACCGCCTTCGCACCGGCCTCTTCCAGCAGCGATGCCAGCGGTGACTGCGGCATCAGACCTTCCGCCACCACCTCGTCGTGATTGCCGCGGAACGACAGATCGAATCCGAACAAGACGTCGAGATGATCGATCTCCACCGGGCTGATCCCAAGGTCATACGGGGCCAATTCTAAAACCAGCTGATGGATCTTCATCGAGTCTTCGATGCTGGAAGGATTGACGTGACCGCTCAAAAGCCGTTTGGCTTCGAGGGTGACCCAGCGATAGCTGTCGCTCTCGCGGCTTTCTTCGATGCAGAGGTCGCCGTTGTCGTGCTTTCGGAATCGCGACAGGGAAGGGTATTCCTTCTGGACGCGCTCGAAAAAATGCAGAACGGTCTCGCGAGAATGCGGCAGATTCAGCTGCGTGCTGAGCCGCATGTTGACGTAGAAATCATCGCAAAATGCGGAAAACGGATTGTACATCACTATCTCCCTTAAGCCCTGGCCCTGAACAATTTCGATGGCGAAACAGCTTGTATTGCAGGCTTCGAGCCCGCCTCGCCAGATGCAGGCTGAAGGCCCGCACCACAATTTCCACGCACGGCTTCAGTTATTATCGGTCGTTCGCCCATGGGAAAATGACTGAATCCCCTGTTAAACGAAAGTTCTTCCCTGCCGGTTCGATTGACCTTCGGGTTTTCAGGGAATAGAACGGTGCAGTGCAGCAAGTCTCTCCCAAACCTGTCTACGCGCTGGTCGGCGCGGATGCGTATCTCCAGGCCGAGCGGCTGATCGAAATTCTGGCGACATTTCCACCGGATTTGCAGCGCATCGACCTCGACGGCGAGAAGGCGGAACTAGCCGATGTGCTCGATGAGCTTCGCAGCTTCGCCATGTTCGGCGGGGGCAAGCTCGTCGTGGTGCGCACCGCCGAGGCGTTCATCACCCGCTTTCGCGAGGCGCTCGAAACCTATCTGGCCCAGCCGTCCGGCAGTGGAACGCTCGTGCTGCGCGTGGCTTCGCTGCCTTCCAATCAGCGGATTTACAAGCTCATTCAGAAGGTGGGCTCGATCGAAAAATGCGATCCTCCCAAAGCCGCCGAGTTGCCGAGGTGGATCATCGCGCATGCGAAGTCGGCGCATCAGTTGATCGTGAATCCGGAAGCGGCACAAATTCTGGCCGATCTCATCGGCGATGATCTGGGCCGACTGAACAACGAATTGGCCAAGCTCTCGCTTCAGTCCGACAACGGGAAGCTCGAGCGCAAAGATGTGGAGAAAGGCGTCTCGTTTCAGCGCGAGCAGGAGATGTGGGACATGACCAACGAGATCGCCGCCGGTCGCGCCGACAAGGCGTTGCGGCGTTGGCGGCAACTGGTGCAGATGGATTCATCCGCCGAGTTCCGCGCGGTCACCTGGCTGGGCATGTGGCTGGAAAAAGTATCGCAGGCCGTCGCGATGAAGCGCAGGGGAATGAACGGTTTCGCCATCGCATCGGCCTTGAAACTCTGGCCGCGCGAGATGCAGGAGGCGTTTATGAAAACCGTCGAAAAGCTCGGTGAACATGGGCTTGTCAGAGCCGTCGATCTATTGGTCGAGATCGACCATCAAAGCAAAACCGGCGTGGGAAACGCAGCCGACAATGTCGAGCGGTTTCTGGTCGCGGTGGGAGAAGCGATCAAGAAGAAATGAACCCGAGTTATCAACGAACGGGCTGTAAATAGGTTTCCGGTTTCAACGGTGCGGGGTGCCACAGGTCGCGGTACTCCG
>JANXVV010000634.1 GCA_025351525.1 Humisphaera sp.
CGGAGTACCGCGACCTGTGGCACCAATATGGGTCCGACCCGACATTTTAGTTATGACAAAGCTCCAGGCATTTTTGGAAAGCGCGTGATCGCGCAAAGTGATAGAGCCTTGCCGCACTCCGCCGCGCCCCGCATAATCCTCCCGTGGCCAGGCGAATTCACGTCAGCAACGTATCGATCGGTGAATTGACGCTCGACGAGCGCGAGGCGCATCACGTGCGCGATGTGCTTCGACTGGAAGCGCGGACCCCCGTCGAGGCGTTCGACGATGCGGGCCACATCGGCGTCGGCGTGCTCGGCACCGTGACCGCCGGGGCAGTCACGATCCGGGTGGAGTCGATCCAGGCGGACGAGGCCGATGGTTTCCGCCTCATCATCGCCTCGGCGGTCCCCAAGGCCGCGCGGGCGGATTGGATGGTCGAGAAACTGAGCGAACTGGGGGTGCATACCTTCATCCCCATTGCCACCGACCGAAGCGTATCGCTGCCCGAAGGCAAGGGAAAATTGCAGCGATGGCAGCGCCTCGCCGAGGAAGCCGCCAAGCAATCCCACCGTCGCGGCGTGATGCGCATCGAGCCCCTCACCCCTCTCTCCCCCGCCCTCGCCGCAGCCCTGCTGGCTGGCGAGGCATGGTGTTTCTCCACCTTCCCCGGATCCATTCCTTTGTCTGAAAAAGCCCGCGATCCCGCCGCCCCCGTTCTCACCTTGTTCATCGGTCCAGAAGGAGGATGGTCCCCTGCGGAGACAGTTCTTTTCGCAACTTCAAAAATACCCAGCCTGTCGCTGACCCGCACGATCCTCCGGATCGAAACCGCCGCGATCGCCGCAGCGGCGGTGATGGTGGGGAAGTGGTTAGTGGGGAAGTGAGGAAGGGTCCAAATCAGAAATTAGAAATCAGAAAAAAGCTCGAAGAGGAAAAGCCAAAGCTCGAACGATGATCTCTCTTGAGCTTTCTGCTTTCGAGCTTTTTTCTGATTTCGAGTTTCTGGTTTTCCGGTTTCTTGTCGATCCGCACCGCGGCGCGGGGTCAACCCCGGGACTCATTGGACGATGCTGACCGGTCCGCCCACCACGCCGCTGCCTCCGAGCGATTCATCCACGTGAAAATTCTGTTTCAGGGTCACACTGTTGGCGATGATCGATCCGTAGGTCTCGGCCTGTCCCATGGTCGACACTGTGCTCAGGGGCGCGTAGAGCACGATGTACAGAGGCAGGTCGCAGTCGATGGAGAAGCTGGCGCTGGTGGTGGCGAGGAACTGCAGGTTCTTCGGGCGGTTCTGGTAGGTGGTGATCAGCACGTTGTGCTGATTCATCGTGCCGGTGATGTAAATGACCGCCGGCCCGGTGAAATTAATGGTGCTGGAATTAATGGTGACGTTGTTCAGATAGTACGTTCCCCCGGGCCAGGTGTAGCTGCCGGTTCCGAGGTTCAAATCCCGTGTGCCGCTGTTGTAGCCGCCGCCGGGGATGGCTGCATTATTATTGGTGGTCACCGCCGTGCCGGCGATGGGGGTGGGGTAGGAAAGGGTTGAGTTGAGGCTCGCCGTCGACCCGCTGACGTTGGAGGCATTGCTGATGACCAGCCCCGTGCCGGGGCGGCAGTATCCCTTGATAATCGAGTTTTGGCAGTCGATCGCGGCGTTGCTGGCGCAGCTCGCGTTATAGTTCATCGGGAACGAACCATACGATCCACTGCCTGAATTCCAACTGTCGATCCCGTACCCCTTGGGAGCGAACAGGCTCAGGCCCACCAGCGCCGGGCTGCCCGTGGCGGCGGCAGTGGCGGTGGCGTGGACGTCGCAACTGTTCTGGCCCATGAGCATGGCGAACCAGAGTTTGACCGCATTGCCGTTGGCCGCCGTCCGGCGGGCGGTCACGCGGACGGAGTTGGCCCCGCTCCGGGCCGCGCCGGAGAGAATGGTGAAGGTGCGGCTCGTCGAGTCCCACGTCCCAAACTCCACGTCATTGTTGGGATCGATCACCACGGCCGTGCCATCGGCGGTGTTGTCCCCGGCGAAGGTCACGGCGATGTTCTGTGTGGCGGTGATGCCGTTGGTGAGTTGCGATACCGCCGCCCGCGCCGCGGCGGTGGCGGCCTGTTGCAGTTCCGTCTTGACGCTCTGCACCCGGCCCCAGTCCACGGCAAGCGACACAAACCCCACTACCACCGTCCATATCACCAGAAGGTAAATGACCATCACGCCCGTGCGTTCACGGCAGCGTGAAGTGTGGCGTGGATGGAAAGTTCGCGTCAATGTCATTGTTGGGATCGAACTCCCCGAGGTTCATCGGCGGTTTATCCAGGTGAGTGCAACGGGATTCCCCACACGACCCTTCACCGCCGGATGCCGACGGCTGTTTGGCTCAGTGCGTCGTGCCGATCACCTGCGCGCTAGTCTTCAGCGCCTCGTCATAATACAGGTCGTTATTGTCCGCGAGCGTGATGGTTTTGGCGACCATTGCCCCTTCGATGAGAGCACCATTGTGAAAGGTGAGATCCGAGCCGGGGCCGTTGTAGACGGCCACAAGGGTGTCGTTGTCATGCGCGATGAACGTATTTCCGGCGGCATGGTAAATCACCAGATTGGCCGGGATGCCGTTGTAGGCTCTCAAAATATTGTTGTCGTGAAGACTGGCGCTGCCGTTGAGGTAAACCGTTGCAGGCCCTGTGAAATTAATCGTGCAAGCGTCGGCCACGGTCAGGGAGGTGAAGTAGTAAATTCCGCCGGACCAGTTGACCGTGGTGTTACTGGAAAGGTTGGGCGTCTGGCTGACACCCCCGGGATTGGCCACCACCTGCATGATGACCGCCGGTGCCGTGATGCTACCGGGGAGCGTCGTGATGGTGCCGGTGACGTTGATGCCACCCGCCACACTCCCGCCGGATCCGACGGTGGCATCACCGTGAAGCCAGCAACCGGCGTGAGCGCCCTGGCCAAGGTTGCCGTTGGAACGCAGCACACCATTCGAGTTGTAGCTCGCATGGCTTGGGCTGGTCGTGATGGCGGAGTTGTAGCTGGCCGCAAAAAGGCTTTTATTGACCGGGAAGGCGTTCAGCCCGGTGAACCCGACCGGAGTGTTGCTGGTGGCGGTGGCAACCACGCCGGTCAGTTTAATATCGCACGTGTTGATACCGATGACCTTGGCAAATAAGAGCGGGATCGCCGTGCTGCGGGCGGCGGTCCGATAGGCGTTCACCTGTACCCTGCCGAAGTCCACCCCCATGGACACAAATCCGCAGAGCATGGTACATATGATGATCACGTAGAGCAGCACCATCCCTCGGCGGGATCGATACGTGCTACCACGTAGGACAATACGTCGGGCCATAATGATCCCTATCGGGTTTTTCATGGTCCCGCTCAATACCCAACCAGAAATCAGAAATCAGAAAAAAGCTCGAAAGACGAGGACTTTCGAGCTTTCTTTTTTTCGCTTTCGAGCTTTTTTCTGATTTCGAGTTTCTGGCTTTCTGGTTTCTTGTCGATCCGCACCGCCGCGCGCGGGGGGAAGGCACCGCCCCTGGTCTCCACGGGTTCCGCTGCGCTCCACCCGTGGCTACACCCCATCGCCCCGGTCGCAGTGGGTCGGAGTCCCCCCGCAGTCTTGCAGCCTCGAAGCGATCCCTGTTGAGTCTTTCCCCCTCATCTCTATAATCCCCCTCTCTATTCCCCCGGCAACGACACGGCGAATTTGAACCATGGGCCTCATCGTACAAAAATTCGGAGGCTCCAGTGTTGCCGACGCCGAGCGGATTCACCGCGCCGCCCGCAAGGCCATCGCCGCCCGCGAGAAGGGGAACCAAGTCGTCGTGGTCGTCAGCGCCATGGGCGATTCGACCGACGACCTCATCCAACTGGCTAACAAAGTCTGCACGCATGACGGCCGCAATTCCACGCCGCCCAAGCGCGAGATGGATCAACTGCTGGCCACGGGGGAACAGGTCACCATCGCGCTGATGGCGATGGCAATGCATGCCCAGGGGCAGGAAGCCATCAGCTTCACCGGCGGGCAGATCGGGCTGGTCACCGACAACGCCTTCTCCAAAGCCCGCATCCAATCGATCAACAAGCAGCGGATTTTCGAGCAGCTCCACGCGGGCAAGATCGTCATCATCGCCGGTTTTCAGGGCGTGACCGTGGACGGCGATTACACGACGCTGGGCCGGGGCGGCAGCAATGCGACGCTGGTGGCTGTTGGGGCGGTGCTGAACGCGGACGTGTGCGAAAATTACACCGACGTCGACGGCATCTACACCGCCGACCCGCGCCTCGTGAAAAACGCGCGGAAGATCGACCGGATCAGCTACGATGAAATGCTCGAGCTGTCGGGGCTCGGCGCATCGGTGCTGCAAACGCGAGCCGTCGAATTCGCCAAGAAATACAACGTCCCCCTTCACGTGCGGAACAGTCAGAACGATCGTGAAGGCACGTGGATTGTCGCGGAGACTCCGAACATGGAACACATCGTCGTATCCGGCTGCGCGTTGAAGAAGGATCTCACCCGCGTGTCGATCAAGGCCGTGCCCGATCGACCGGGCGTGGCGGCAAAAATCTTTGGCGACATCGCCGAGGCCAACATCGTCGTCGATGACATCATCCAGAACGTGATGGACGACAACACCGCCAATATCAGCTTCACCGTCGAGCATGGCGACCTGGCCGACATCCGCCCGGTGACGGACAAGCTTTGCAAGGAACTCGGTGGCCGCACCCAGGCGATTTATCACGGCGACCTCGCCAAGGTCAGCGTGGTCGGGGTCGGCATGCGCACCCACACCGGCGTCGCCCAGCGCATGTTCCGCACACTGGCGGATGCGAAAATCAACATCCAGAACATCACCACCAGCGAAATCAAGATCAGTTGCATCATCGATAAAGAAGACGGCGCAAAGGCGCTCCAACTGGTACACGATGCGTTCGAGCTCGACAAATTGAAATAAAAATCCAACGTCGCCTCCCCCGTTTAGCGCCGGCCCGGAGGGCCGGGATTTGCCTTGGGGTTCACAACATCGCAACACCGCTTCCAACTCACCTCGCGGCACTGCGTAGGCGCAGGATTTTCCGTCGCGCCGCGATCCTGTTTACAACCCTCCTCACGCTGTTCATCATCGCCGACCACCTGAGCTGCTTCGGTTATCACGGCAACGACTGGACCCGCTGCGATGCCCGCCAATTCCAAGTCATCACCGTCACCGCTCAGGGCGATCTCATACTCGATCAACTGGAAATGAAAGTGCATCTGCTGGGCGTCATCCCCGGCGAAGGTGCCACGGAATATCTGTCAGAACAAATCCGTGGAAAACGCGTGATTCTCAAACTGGAGTCGCCGCAAACCCGCGACGCGGAAGGTCGATTGCTGGCATATGTCTATCTCGATGTAAGCGACTGCCTGAATGTCGACCTCGTCCGCGAAGGCTTTGCGCGGGCGGATCGAGTGAATCCGTATCTGATGCGTGCCTTGGTTGAAAGAGCGGAGGCGGACGCCCGAAAACATCGGCGAGGCATCTGGAAAAAATCGCCTTGAGGTAGATCGCGCCTGGAGAAATTTTCGCAACCTGGTTAGCCGCGACGCGCAGCGGAGCGCG
>JANXVV010000001.1 GCA_025351525.1 Humisphaera sp.
GTTCCCACTGTCGGGCCTTGGTCCGGGCTTTCTCGATGGCATCCGCTTCGGTCCCGTCGAAGTACCAGTCCTTGTCCAAGAGCTTGGTCTTCTTTACCGACCAAACGCGGCCAATGGTGCAGATCCATCTGCCGCTGGCGTGGAGGCGTACGGATCGGTCCCGGTGGAAACGGCGTTTGATGATTTTAGACATGCCCGGAAAGTATACCGGAATAAGGAAGTGAATACCGGAATAAGTAAAAAAGAACCCTCGTTTCCTTGCGGAAAACGAGGGTTCAAGTAGCGGGGGGAGGATTCGAACCTCCGACCTCCGGGTTATGAGCCCGACGAGCTACCAGGCTGCTCTACCCCGCGATCAGTAGGACGCATTGTAGGGGATCGAAGCGGGCTGTCAATAGCGATGCTTTCTCAGGGAACAAATGATCGGCTGGAACTTTCAAAGGGGTGTGGCCGTCTTTTTTGGCGAGCCCCCATTTCCAGCGCCAGAACCGTGTCTGCCACGTGCCAGACGGGCGTTTGCCAAAAAAGACGGCCACACCCCTTTCAAAGGACTTTCCGGATTTTTCTTGACAGGATCGGGACAAACCCTATCATTCCGCCCCATTAGTGATCGCCTAAGCCTGCCGCACCCGCGTCAGGCACGGGGAACCCAAACGTGAAGCGTATGCTTTGCGACGTCAGGATGGTCGAAGAAGTAGAAAGTTGTTTGTGAGGAAGTGGTTAGTGGATCGTAAATGCAGTTTGATTTGCATTTGTCTGTCCACTGCCCACTAATAACTAACTTCCAACTGCTTTCTCCCCCACTCTTGGCAGGGGCTAATTGACCGTTTATGGTCGAGGGAGACTTTCCACTCCCAGCCCGTCAGCTAACCCCGTCGGCTCTTGAAAGGGCACGATGCACGCTCCATGATCCCGCGCCTTGAACTGCGCGCGATCTAACCTTCCGCACCGCTTCGCTCTTGTATTTTGTCCCCCCAATGACCCGGCCTCGACGGCCCAGTGGTTCTGCGCATTTGCCGCTCGCCGGCTTCGCCGAATCGCATCACCCGTCGCCCCGGTGGAGTTTTCCCATGGCTTCCGTTCCGTCCGCCGACTTGGATTTGGCGCAGCTTCCCACCTCCGCCCAACGAACCAAAACCAACGTGCTGATCGTCAGCAGCGTGGCGCTGGCATTCATCAGCTTTTGGCGGGCCGCCGCCATCGTGCTGTGCGATCTGGCCAGCAGTGCGTATTACGTGGGCGGCATCAGCGAGCAGGCGGTGGGTAAATCCGCGCCGTGGTTCATCCTCGGGGTCATGCTGTTCAGCTACGCCGTCCGGGCGGTGTATGTCGAAAGCTGCACCATGTTCACGCGCGGCGGCGTCTACAAGGTCGTCAAAGAAGCGATGGGCGGATCTCTCGCCAAACTTTCGGTCAGCGCGCTGATGTTCGATTACATCCTCACCGGGCCGATCAGCGCGGTGTCGGCGGGGCAGTATCTGGTGGGCTGGGGGATCGATGTGTTGAACCTCATCGGGCAGCACACCAGCCGCCATTTCGCCATCGATCCGGGCGGCGAACATGTCACCCAGGCGAAGGCGTTCCTGTCGATGCTGATCGCGGTCGCCATCACCATCTATTTCTGGCGGGCCAACATTCGCGGCATCGGGGAATCCAGCGACAAGGCCATGAAGATCATGAAATTCACCACCGTGATGGCGGTGCTGATTATCGGGTGGAGCCTGCTGACGCTGTACCTCAAGCCGCACGGTGTCGTCCATGCACCGCCGTTCAAACCGGTATTCACCGGGGATTCGCTGGGTTGGCTGGCGGGTCTTAAAATTATCGGGCCGATCGGCATCATCATCGCCTTCGGTCATTCACTGCTCGCAATGAGCGGTGAGGAATCACTGGCCCAGGTCAATCGCGAGATCGAAGCGCCTAAATTAAAAAATCTGCTTCGGGCCGGGTTTGTGATCTTTCTTTATTCGCTGCTGCTCACAAGTCTCATCAGCTTCTTCGCGGTGCTCATCATTCCCGATGGCAAGCGCGTCGAGACGCGCATCGTCCGCAACGGTGCGCCGGAAAAATTCGACAAGCAGGTGAAGGGGGACTATTGGGAGGTCGATTATATTCACGAGCGCGTCGGCGGCGGTGAGCAGTACGGCATTGAATTGACCGCCGACGCGGAGGGAGAAAAGACTGTCACCGGTGTCGAACATGCTCTGACGGCGGGGTACCATCTCGCGCGCGATGACGGTGGGTATCGCGATAATCTCATCAACGGCCTGGCCCACTATCTCATCGGCCCGGGATGGTTGAAGATCGGGATGCAGGCGTTCGTCTGCATCGTCGGTTTCCTCATCCTCTCCGGTGCGGTCAACACCTCGATCGTCGGTTCCAACGGCGTGCTGAACCGGCTTGCCGAGGACGGGGTGCTCACCGAGGGTTTCCTGCGCCCGCATCCCAAATACGGCTCGACTTATCGACTCATCAACATGGTTGCCATCCTTCAACTGGTCACCATCGTGGCGAGTTGGGGCGACGTCAACACGTTGGGTGAGGCGTATGCGTTTGGCGTGGTCTGGTCGTTCGTATTTAAGACATTGGCGATGGTGGTGCTTCGATTCAAGGACAAAAGCCCGCGCGCTTATGAGGTGCCGTTGAACATCCGCATCAAACGTCCCGGCGCCCCGATGATGCCGGCCGTCGCTCTGGTCGGCGTCACGTCCACCGATGAACAAATGGCTCATCGACTCGCCACCGAACCCCCGAACATGGGTGTCCCCGCTGACGGAGTCGCTCCCAAACCTGCCATCAATAAGGGCACTACGGCCGCCATCGCGCACGCACAAAATCAGATCGATCTGCCGATCGGCATCACCATCATTTTCCTGGTGCTGCTGTGTACGGCGATCCTCAATTTGCTGACCAAAAAAACCGCCACGATCTGGGGCATCGGCTTCACGTTGATCTTCCTCCTCGTGTTCATCATCATGGAAAAAATCAGCCATCGCCGGCACGGGGGTCATCATGCGCATCTCGAGCAGTTCAACGAGAAATCCAGCCCGACGGTCACCCGCGAGGCGCTGGGTCTGATCCACCCGAACCCGATCCTGGTCGCGGTTCGCGGCCCGCGCAGTCTGCCGGTGCTGGAGAAAATTCTTCGTGAGACGGACACCAATGTTCGCGACATCGTCGTCATCACGTGTAAGGTGATTCCCGCGCGGCTGCAGGGCATCACCGCCGAAGAAACCGCCGTCGACGAAGGCGATCGGGAGTTGCTGACCCGGGTGGTGACGGTCACCGAGGAAGTCGGCAAGCAGGTCTTCCCGATGGTGCTTCCCACCACCAATCCGCTGTATGGCATCGCGATCGCCGCCCGCGATTTGCAGGCGAGCGAAGTGGTTCTGGGCGTCTCCGAGGCGGTGCAGGCCGAGACGCAACTGGAGCAGTTTGCCCTGGCCTGGGGCACGGCGACGGCTGAACCCGGATCGTCGCGGCCACTCACCGTCCGAATCCTCGGGCCGCAGGTGGAAGTGAAGTATGAGATGGAGTAGTGGTTGGCGCGAAAGCGTTTAGTTGTTGCAATTTATTTCGTTATCGGGATATTCCCGACGAACAAAGCGGTAACGCCGTGTGGGCGTGCCGCTTTTTTTTCAAGGTAGGAAAGTTCACATGAAGCCACCATCAGCCAAGGGTTTGTGGGATGAGTTCAAGGGGTTTGCATTCAAGGGTAATCTGATCGATCTGGCCGTCGCGGTCGTCCTGGGTGCGGCGTTCGGGAGAGTGATCGGCGCGGTGGTCAGCGATCTGGTTATGCCGATCGTCGAACTGGTTCCCGGCCTGAAAGGGGGCTACGAAACGTTCAAGCTCGGGCCGTTCCGCGTGGGGCATCTGGCGGGTGAGTTGCTTAACTTCGTCGTGATCGCCGCGGCGGTTTTCATCGTCATCGTGAAACTGCTGGGCGCGGTCATGAAGGCCGCCCAAGGCGCGCCGCCGCCGACCTCGGAACCTACCACCAAGGAATGCCCCCGGTGTCTGTCGTTGATCCCGATCAAGGCGTCGAAGTGCGCTCACTGCACGTCTGATATTTAGAGCAGCCTCATTATTTAGCGGTCTCGCTTGCGAGGCGCGTCTGGCGGGATCATCGTTCGGACACGGCTCGCAAGCGAGACCGGCTAAATAAAAGGCGCGTCCGGCGGGATCATCGTTCGGACACGGCTCGCAAGCGAGACCGGCTAAGTAATCAGGACGATGTTTTTTAGACGCACCTAGTCAAACTCCCTTCCGGTGGAGGGAATCGGCCATCCTGCGCGTGTCGGGTGGCACTACTTTCATGTATGCGGGGATTACGAGGAAACAATGCGTAAACTATATTTCGCCGCGCTCGCTGCGGTGGTGTCCATGACCGGGTTTGTCCGTGCCGATGAGATCATTTTCAAGAACGGTGACAAACTCACCGGAAAAATCGGCGTTCTCGACGGGGGAAAGCTGACGATTAAAACCGCCGTTGCGGGGGAGGTGAAGGTCGACATGAAGGATGTGCAAACCTTCAGCAGCGATACGCCGATCGATCTCAAGCTGGCGGATGGCACGGTGCTTCATCAGCCGGTCGTTCAGGGAAAACCGGGCACGGTCGATCTGGCGGCGGGAGGGAATGTGGCTCCGCAGGCGATTTCGCTCGAAGCGGTCAAGAAGATCAACGAGCCGCCGATTCATTGGATCGGAACGCTGACCGTTGGCGGCTTTCTTTCGCGGGGAAACACCAATAGCGAGGTTCTCAACGCCGGTGCCAATTTCACCCGGCGGTCCGAGTTCGATCGCATCACCTTCGATGGCAATTACAACTACAGCAAGGCGAAAGACCCCGCCACCGGCGTCAAAAGCACCACGTCGGACAACTGGAACACCGAGGCGAAGTACGACTACTTCATCAATCCGAAGCTTTACGCCTACGCCGACGTAAAGGTGGCGAAAGACCGCATCGCGTTCCTGGACCTTCGCTTTGCGCCGGGCGTGGGTCTCGGTTATCAATGGTATGAAAGCCCGGACTTCAACTTCCGAACGGAAGGTGGCGTGGGCTATTTCTACGAGCGTTTCTCCAACGACGGCACCAACCAGAACGGCTCACTGCGGCTGGCGTATCACGTTGACAAGAAGCTCGGCGATAAGGTGAAAATCTATCACGACCTGGAGTACTACCCCAAGTTTGACGGCACCGCCGACTTCTTCGTCACCACCGACGCAGGCATCCGGCTGACGCTCACCAAGAGCATGTTCACTGAATTCAAAGCGCAGTTGGATCACAACAACCGCCCCGCGCCGGGCCGTCAGAAGGATGACACGCGGTATCTGGTGAATGTCGGTTGGACGTTGGAATAGGAAGTTGAGTCCGCGTCTTTTTTTAGCGGCTGTGCCTTCGGCACAGCCGCTAAAAAAATTGCATTATTTCGCTACTGGATCGATGGCGTGGCGTTCAACTGCATCAACCGCTGATACGCCCGCCGAAAGTATCGCTCGGCCTCACGGCGGTCGGATTCGGTGTCCGCCTCGCGATGGGATTCCAGAAAAGAACTGACCCCAAACGTCAGGGCATGAAGCTGCGGGGAGCGCAGCGATTCAAGATTGGCTTTGGTTATCCCGCGCGGGAAGATCGCCGCCGCGACCTGGTCGTTGACGTAGTGCCGCAACATCAACAGTTCCCACAGGATCATCGTCTGATTGTAATGGGTGACGGCGCTTTGAAGCAGGGCGGGGCGCTTTGTGTCGCCGGTCGCGGAAAGCGTCATTGCGGTAAGGTAGTCTCGATCCGCCATGCACATTTGCCGCATGGCAGTGATGGAATCGCGGTGGGAAGTCAGATCCGCCGACGCGTGATGCAACTGATGCCGGTCGAATTCCAACAGGGCGCGGTCGGCGGTTTTCACGACCAAGTCGTAGTGGTAAATCGCGTGTTGGGCGGCGTCGGCGTCCGCAAACGCGGTGGTCAAAGGCATCGGCGCGGTGGGAAGTTCGACGCGGGCCCGCTCATCCACCGAATTGTCGAAGGGGGCAATTTTTAAACCAAACGCGTGCATTTCAGCCAGACGCCCCGCGCCCCATTCGGCTTCGCCCCACAGCTTCAGATTGATGGCGGGGCGGTTGTCGATCACCAGTTCGCTCAACTGCAGATGCTTCTGATGCGTCTGATCCTTGATGACCTGACATCGCTTGTAATAGTTCCAACCGATGGCCATTGGAGACAGGCCGTAGGGAAACGGTTCGAAGGTCTTCAGATATTGCAACTCCGCGCCGTTATTCCATTCCTGATCCGGGGGCAGATTGGCGGGGCGAGGCTCCCCGTCGACGAGCGACGGCAGCAGGTATCCGTTCAGATCGAGCATGGGATCGAGCCGCAATCGACGGCCAGTCGCGTTGTAGGCGATCGGATTCGAGAAGGTGTAGGTTACACCCGGACCGTTCAGAAGGGGTCGAATGACGTCCGCCGTCAGCTTACCGGTGGTGAATGCACCGGTTCGCGTGGCTTGACCGATCATAATCTCGCGCTTGGCCGGCTCGACACCGGCGCGGGTCAACACTGCATTCAGGTCCGGCAACCGGTTGGCGGGGACGGTGATTCTCTCGTCGGGAAAACTCTCTTTCAGCACCCGGTCGGTGTAATACTCTTTTTCCTGGCTGCTGCCGAGTTTGTCGAAAAAGATATGACCGATTTCACCGACGATGTTGATGTCGTTCGGGCGCTGGCTGTCGATCTTTCGGCCATATTCGATCGCGTCCAGAATCGTCGTGTACTTGTTGGCCTTGTTCGCCATCTGCACGCTGACGTTGTAGGCCTTGTTCCACATCTGGAACAAATGCACCGAATCAAACTCCGGCTGCAGCAGGCGGATCAGTTCGATCTTGCTGTCGAAATCCTCCAGATCTTTTTCCTGCTTCTGACTTTCGCTGCTGGTCCAGAGCATCATCACCAACGGCCCGCGCAGCCCGCCCAACAGCAGTGCCAGTGAAAAGCTGTTCAAATTGCTGACGGTGGATTGAGAGCCTGCGCTTTTGACCAGCGCGTGATGCTGCTCCTGCGTCAGGTGCTGCATGAAAGTGGTCGCGATGAACGACACCAGGATCACCACGGCGGTCAACAGACGGCCCCAATGCCGCTGGGCGGTCACAGTGGAAGGCGATGCATATTCAATCGTGGTTTGAGTCATGGCGCCACTTCCTTGCGCTTGAGAAAGGCGTATGCCAGAATCGTCAACGGCAACCCGAAGGCGAGGATGACTTTGATCGAGGCGAGCAAAACGTGCGGGGCGATCGTGATGCCGCGTTCGATGTCTTCCGTCGCGGAAAACTGCGAGATATCGGGCAGCACTTTGGAGGCGATGTTGAGCGTGCGGGACAGACTGTCGACTGCGGAGCTGATTACTTTCGCCTCCGCCGGGTTTTTCACGCCGAACATATCCTTGGCCACCTGCGCGCCCATTCCGGTGGCATTGGTGTCGCCGATTTGCTGCGCTCCCCAGTGCCCGAGCAGAATCACCACGGACAACACCACTGCGATCGGCCAGGAGACAAACGTGCTGCAGAAGATCGAAACGATGACGACGAGCAGCGACATGCACCACATGATCAGAAGGCTCTTCGATAAATTGATCGCGAAGGATTCCTGCCCGATCACCAGTTGCAGTGCCGGATTGCTGGCGAGCGCGTTGCGGAGAACCAGATAGCGTCCCGGTGCCTGACATCGGAGGCGCACGTCGAAATTTCCACCGGTAACGGCTTCAGCGGGGATATTGAAAAAGACGGTTCGATTGGATTCGATCGGCAAATCGAGGGAAGGGGAAGTCTGGCCGGTCTTCAGATTGTACACTTCAACGATGGCGTGCGTGTTGGATTCACCGGATGAGATTTCTTCCCCCGATCCTTCGATGCCGCACCGCAGTTCCACCGGCACCGGGGCATCGTTGGACGGCACAGCGACGTTCCGAAAGGCGAACACACCGACACTTCCCTTCGCGGGATCCGCGACACCCTTAAACTCTTGGTTGCCGACCAGTTCCCGCCCGCGAAAGGTCGGCCAGGCGGGTTGACCGTCCGCATCCCTGACCGAAACGATGATGCCGCTCTGCCCGAGCGATTTCAGCCGAGGGCTAAACAGGTGAACCGCCCCGCGCGAAACGCCATAGCGGATCGGGCCGTTTCCTTGAAATTTCACATTGATCCGACGTCGATTTTCCGGCAGTTGATACACCCGATCCAGCGATACCGCGGTGAGCGTCAGCAACTGTTGATCTTCCGATTTTTTCGAGCCGGTCAATTCCACGAAACCACCGCCCGGCATTTCGGTCGATGGGATCAGATTGTATTTATCCGGCCCTTGAATCTCGATGGTGACCGCCGGCCGGGAAATTTCCTTGAGGCTGAAACCTTTGAATTCAGCGGCGCCGGGCATCGTGCCGGGGAACGGGGTGGGATGCCATTCGCGATTGGGGTCGAAGTATTCCGTCGCGATCTGACCGACGATCTGAAGCCCCCCGTTATCCTGACCGGTGCCGGGATCGGGGAACAACGCCGGGGGAAGATCGAAGCCGATGACGAAGCTTTGCTCATCGTCCCCGTTGACCCAGCGGTTTGTTTCCTCCGGCAGAGGCAGGCGGGCAAACTGCTGAAAATCAGCGGTTCGGGCATAGGTCTTCGATTGCAGCAGTCCGTAGTCGGCGTAGTGCTGAAGCGACAGTCGACCGGAGTCGGTCGGTGACATCGTTTCCAGCCGACTGCGGGCTTTCGATTGAAGATGACCGGCGCGTAGGTGAGCGTAGCCGTAGGTGAACACGCCCATGATGAGTAACAGGGTGGCCGACACGCGGGCGAAGCCGACGATCTTACCGACGATGATTTCCAATCGCGTAGTCGGTTTCGTCACGATCGTATAGATGACCCGATTGTCGATCTCCTTAGGCAGATTGGTGCACGCCAGGATGATCGTCACCAGCACGACGAGTGTTCCGGTGGCGAACAACGCGTATTTGATCGTCTGCCGAACCGCATCCTGTTCGTCGATCGGATTGAGCAGTTGAACGGCCACCACCACGCCGACGATCGTCAACGGGATAATCCACAGCACGCGACGGCGGATGGACTCCTGAAAGCAAACCCCCGAGATCGCCCAGATGCGCGTCGGGCTGAACCGCGACAGGTCCGCCAAACCGGAGGCGGCAAGACCCGCGACGATGAGCGCCGCCGCGACGTACCATTCCAGATGGGCGTCGATGAAAGCCGGTAGATGAAGGTCCGCTAGAAGCATGGGATCTCGAATTTAAAATCAGGATGAAGGCGTTGGTACTACTCCGCCCGCACTCATAGTGTCGGTCAACGGGTCCCACACGATCAGCAAGGGCGGACGCTACGAATTACTTAATATCGCGCTTCGCCGCGTCGCCGTTATTCTGCACCACGCGCACGAACAGTTCTTCAAGCGTCGTAGTCGGATGCGTGATCTGTGCATTGCCCGCGCCCATGCGGCTCATGAAAAGGCGCGTCTCCTCAATCTGCTGCGGGGTCAGCCCACTGGCTTCAATCTGCGTCACGTCTTTCACCTGCAGCAGATCCTTCACCGACCCCAGCGTCTGCATCTTGCCGCGAAAGAGAATCGTGATCCGGTCGCACACGTCCTGCACATCCGCCAACAGATGGCTGCACAATAAAACGGTTTTTCCCTGGTCCTTCAGCGAGACGATCAAATCCTTCATCTCGCGCGTGCCGATCGGATCGAGGCCGGTGGTGGGCTCGTCGAGAAGAATCAGATCGGGGTTGTTGATCATCGCCTGCGCCAGCCCGATGCGGCGGGCCATGCCCTTGGAATATTCGCGCAGCTTCCGCTTTCGGCTTTTGGCATCCAGGCCGACGATGTCCAGCAATTCCGGCACGCGGCGATTCAACTCCCGGCGGGGGATTTTAAAAAGCCGGCCATAGAATTTGAGAATCTCTTCGCCGTTCAAAAATCGATAGAGATACGATTCTTCCGGCAAAAACCCGATCTTCTCATTGATCGTCGTGCTGCCCGCCGGTTGCCCGAGAACGTACCCGCGCCCTTTGGAGGGGAAGATCAGCCCGAGCAGCAGCTTGATGGTGGTGCTTTTGCCGGAACCGTTCGGGCCCAGCAGACCAAACACCTCGCCGCGATGGATGGTTAAATCCAGATCGAGCAGGGCTTCCACCTTGGGACGGCCCCAAAAATCTTTGTAGACTTTTGAGAGCCCTTCGGTATGGATGGCCGCATCGCGAGCGGGATTGCTGAGGGGACCGCTGAAGGTGCGGATGGAATCGGTTTTGGTTTCAGTCATGGATCGGGAAGGTTAAGGATTTACAGGCAAGAATGCAAAATCGATCATTTTTGAACGATGGAGATGTCAACCAACGAGCTCGCTTTTCATTCGATCGCAGGCGATGCGCTTCCCGGCGCGTCAGATTATAGCCAACAAAAATGGGATCGCCAGACCGCGACATTTTATTCGCGGTGGGGCGATCCCGAATATTTCCGATGTATTTTTTTAGCGGCTGTGCCGAAGGCACGCGTTGTATATCACCGGGGCGGGTGTCACAGGTCGCGGTACTCCG
>JANXVV010000010.1 GCA_025351525.1 Humisphaera sp.
AGGGACTCGCCGAGATTTCGTTTCATCATGCTGTTGATCGTCTCGCTCTGGGCGCGTTGGCCGTAGACTCCTTTGTCGACCTTTCGGGCGAAGCGGTTTTTCATCAGGCGTCGGAAGCGCCCGGTCGGGGGCTTGGCGGACGGCCGGCCGATCCTGGCCGGGATCACCGAGCGTACCTTCAGATGCAGCCGTGAGACGCGGTGGTTGGCTTCGGAGTCGTACCCCGCGTCGGCGACGACCGTCCGGACCTCCGCCCTCGCCGCCGACTGGCGCAGCAGGGGCTCGAAGTCCGGGGCGTCCGAGCCGTTGCCGACCGAGGCTTTGGCGGCCAGGATGTGATGGCTCGCGGCGGCTGCCGCCAGGGCCGGCTTGGGCATCCGGCGGAGTTTTTTCGACCGCGAGGCGTTGACCGCCTTTCCGTATTTCCCCGGCTTTTCCGCGTATTTGTTACCGGGTTTCAAGTCGATCTTGCGGCAGACCCGGTCGTAGTGGCGACTGCGGCGACGCTCCTCATAACAGGTGCTGTCCATGTGGATCTGCGCCAGCCAGTCGGGCACGTCGGTCAGAAAGACCTCGGTCTTGCGGTAGCTCAGGCGGGGGGACTCCCGGAGGACAAGGCAGGCAAACAGTTGGGGCCGAGTGAAATCCTGGCGGCTGAAGCAACTGTCATAGTCCGGCCAAAGGCGTTGCCCCAGTTCATAGGCCCGAAGCATCAACTGCAGTGGCGATCGTGTGGTTTGCATCGGACAGGATGTACAGACCGCCGGCCCCTGGCGCTACCGAACATGCGCCTAACGAAATGGAGGGTTGAGACTGAGCCTGCTTATCCCCTTTTTTGGCTCGCGGTCTTTAGGCTTGCGGGGCCGTTCGCCATTCGTTGACGTAGCCACAACTGGATTGCCATAGGTTACCTGTTAGTCTCTCCATCGTGCCATCGAGCGAATCGCCACCCTTCAAGTACCACAACCCGGTACGCGGGATTATCCGTGCGTTCCTTTTCATCACGGCGGTTCTTGCAGCGGTGGGAGTGCCCGCACTGCTGGGGGTGATCGATCTGAACCGGCCGGAAACGCGAAACGGCCCGGCGGCAACAGCCTGCCTTGTCATCGCGGCCATCTCCCTGCCGGGGGCCATCGCCATGTTGCTGTCGGCCTTGCTGACGATTCCGAATGCCCGCAAGGCCGACCGGTGCTTCGAATCGTTCCGCACACATGACTGCCTGGCGGAATGGACGTACGGCGAAGACGAATGGCAGCGATACGTGCGATCGGAAGAGAAGCGGCTGGGGAAGACTGGCTGGGTTGTGGCCGGGTGTGTCGGCGTGATCTTGCTGGTGGTCTGGTCGATCGTTGCCTGGTTCGCCAATTCCAGCGGGCGGGGGCGAATCATCGGCATGTCATTCGGGACGGCGGCGGCGCTTTCCATCTCGGGAATTATCTTAGGCTGCTATCGGCTGCACATCTGGAAACGCCGACGCCGGTTGTCGTCCTGCCCGCGGGCCTTTATTGGCCGCAACGCGATCTTCTGCGGCGGCGACTTTGCCTATTGGGGCAGCAACATGCTGGTCCTGCGCTCGGCTCGACTTCTGGAGGGCGATGTACCGCAACTGGAGTTCGTGATTGGCACCGGCGGCGCTGCGGTGAAGATCGCGCGTCTCGCTGATCTTGTGAATACCGTCGCGGGGCATCCGACGGCAACCTCTCGAATGACTTGGCGCTACACCGTGCTCGTGCCGGAAGGACGAACGGCGGAGGCCGCCGCCGCGCTATCCACGATCCTAAAGCCGGAACCCCGAAAGGCGGCGGCGATCCCGGCCGCTACGCCACAAACAATTTCACCCGTGACCCCGCCCCCGCATGCGCAGCTACCCTCAAGTCCGCAACCCGCTAAGGCTCCCCGCGTCTCCGCCATCTGGTGGAAAGTGACGGCTGGACTCCTTTTGGTCGGGCTCGGAATGCTGCTTGCCAGTGCATCCCTCGGCCAACCGGCCGGGAAGCTGGTCGCTATCATCGGGTTTTTGATGTGGAGCGCTTCGCCGGTTACGCTGATCGTGGCGAGCCACAGGTCCATCCAACGCTGGCGGAGGTCATCATGATGTTCCCTTCGACGCAATATGTTTTAGGCGCGATGACGCGGCTGACTGGAGTTTCGATTTTACTGCTCGCGCTTTGGGCGGTCGGCGGCACGGGCATCGCTTGCGCGGCGGACGCGCCAGCGCATCCCGAGGCCCTGATCCTGCGCCGGCAAATGATCAACGATCCGTTCATCAACAAAGATGCATATTCGGTGATGGCCCCGGACAAGTGGAAGGTCACGGGACAAATCAATTGGGTTCCCGGCCGGCCGACGCCGGACGTGTATATCGTGGCCAGCAATCCCGACAACACCGTCGCCTACCAGCAAATGCCGAGGCTGTTTTATGAGGCCAATGTTCGCGAGAACCGGGATTACATGTTCCCCGCGCAAAGGTCGACCAACGCGGAAAAGTTCGCTGAAGGCCAGACGGTCGGCCTTATGAATGCCGAAATCCGGCACGTCCCCGCTTCACCCAAAGAATACCTGCTGAAGATTCTCATTCCCAAATCCTTTCCCGGCATGGCCAAGGCTCCGGATTTCAAGGTGGTGGGCGAGACCGATATGCCCGATTATGCCAAGGCGGCCAAGGAACACGATCCGCTCCACCGCGAGAACATGGCCGCTCGAGTGCGGGTGACTTACACCACGCCGAAGGGGCCCATGGCAGGAGAGTTCGTCATCGTTTTAACGATGTTGCCGCTGAAACAGGCAATGGGCGTCGGTCCGCGGCCCGAGCCGCCGGTCACATGGGTGGCCAACACGCAACTCTGCCGCGCCCCGGCGGACAAGTTTGAGGCATCGCTGCCCACGCTCGCCGGCGTTCAGTCTTCGGTGCAGGTGCAACTTCCCTGGTTCAACATCATGCAGCAAGTCGCTTCCGAAGTGCTCACCGCGCTGCAGGAGGCGGAGATGAAGCAGTTGGTCGATTTCGGAAAAAGCATCTTGAAGAACCAGGAGATCCTTCGCAAAGCCGCCCAGGAAAAGTCCGACCTGGTCTCCAGGGAGATCCACGACAAGTTCGCGGAGACGATGGCCGCGCATGACATGATGCAGACCCGCGAAATGCACTACATCACCAACACCGGCAACTACCGAGATCCGCAGACCGGCGGGTTGCTCAATCTGTCCGAAGACTACAAATACCATTTCACGAACGGCTCGGGCCTGTTCATCGAAACCAACGAGCCTAACCCGGCGGGATTTGCGCCCAACGAACTCAAATCGATGGATCGGGTGAATTAGGATTGGTCCGGCTCCGCCAGCAGGTCCAGAGCCCGGCTGATCTTCTTAGTTTTCAGCGGCTCCACGAATGCACGCTACAGCGTGTTAGGCATGGGACATGTTGTAGTGACCTGACAGCCATCGCACTGCCGAACATGCGCCGAACCTGTGAAGGATCGAGACAGGGCCGACCTGTCCCATTTCCGGTTCCAGAGAAAATGATGCCCTTCGGATGTTAGCATTGAAACAGAATGATTCGCGCGTGGTAGAGGTATTTTGGCTGGACTCACCCGGACGGCGTGCGGTATTTGAATTGATTCGCATCCGGCGACGGGTAGGACCTACCATTCGGAAGAGACTTTTGAACGGGAGAGAAGATGAAAGCGAAGCTGGGTATTGCGATGGCGGTGGTGTGGTTCGTGTCGGCCTCCGCGCGGGGGGCGTTCACGACATTGGTTGACTTCGGCGACAGTCTCTCAGACGTGGGCAATGCCTACGCCGCGACGGGCGGCACGCTTCCCGCGGGGCCGGGGTATAGCGCGGGTAGATTCAGCAATGGAAACATCTGGCTGCAGGGGCTTTCGACAAAGCTGGGCACGGCGGCGGTGACCGCCAGTACGTCCGGTGGCAGCGACTACGCCTACGGCGGCACGACCAGCGGGACTGGCTTTACAGCGGGGGTGTTCCCGAATATCCGTACGCAGATCAACGGCTGGACGGCCGGGCATACGGGGAACAGCAGTCAACTATTCACGGTGCTAGGCGGCGCCAACGACTTGTTCGACATCATCGACGGCTCGACCACGACGACGACCGCGGCCAGTGCCGCAGCCGACAACATCGCCGGTGGCGTGAGCGCCTTGTATGCCGCCGGCGCCCGCAATGTGCTGGTCGTGAACCTCCCGGACCTCGGCAAATCTCCCAAGTACCGAACGACCGCTTCGAGCACGAACGCGACCAATCAAACCGTCGCGTTCAACAACGAACTCGCCGGCGACCTGACCTCGCTGCAATCCACCTCCCCCGGCCTGAACCTTTTCCGGGTTGACCTGTTCGCGCTGGTGAATTCCGCCGTCGCCAGCCCGGCAACCTACGGATTGACCAACGTCACCGACCCGGCTTACACCGGCGACACGGGTTACGCCGGCAACGGCACGTCCGTCGCCAATCCGTCCGGCTACCTTTTCTGGGACCAGGTTCACCCCACCACCACCGGCCACGGCCTGCTCGCCAACGCCGCCTTCGCATCCGTCCCCGAACCGGCGACGATGGGGATGATGATCATCGGCCTGTCGATGGCGCTGTTGCGGCGGAACGGTCGCAAGGATCCGGTTTGATAATGCCAGGGAAGTTGAAATAGAGATGCGGACGTGCGGGTCGGCTGAACTTGTCCACTTTCTTTGTTCGCGATGGTTCGGAACGGTGGGCGGGAGAAAAAAGGGGTCACTTCGGCTCAGTCTCAACCCTCACCGAATCACTCTCCCAGCATGAGATGGTGAGTGATCGCCCGGAGCAACATTTCCTGCTTGCGGCGAGCCGTGAGGATCGAGCGGAGGGACTCGCCGAGATTTCGTTTCATCATGCTGTTGATCGTCTCGCTCTGGGCGCGTTGGCCGTAGACTCCTTTGTCGACCTTTCGGGCGAAGCGGTTTTTCATCAGGCGTCGGAAGCGCCCGGTCGGGGGCTTGGCGGAC
>JANXVV010000098.1 GCA_025351525.1 Humisphaera sp.
CATCTGTGATGCTCCCTGGAGAGTGCTGATGGATGCCGCCGGTGAGGCGGGTGGCGGATTCTACCGTGGCGGATTCTACCCATGCTGGCCGCGAATCGGTAGTCCGCAAGCAGTTGCTTCGCGCGCGTCAGTGGTGAATAATTCTCAGCTGTATCCGTCACCGTAATCTTCACGAGGGCCAATCATGCCGATCTACGAATACACCTGCGGGAAATGTAACCAGAAGTTTGATCACCTCGCTCGCGCCATGAGCAGCAGCGAGACGGCCCGAGGCGTAAAGTGCCCCGAATGCGGCTCGGCACAGACCTCGCGCGTCATGAGCGTGTTTGCGGTGGCCAGCGAGACTGGGAAGTCCTCGGGAATTGATCCGATGTGCGGCCGCTGCGGTGGTGCGCCGGGCTCGTGCGGCATGGAGTGAAGCGGAAAACTCAGATTCACCACCAAGGCACGAAGACACCAAGAAATCATTGATGCGTTGCCTCATGAATCGGTGACTGCCGCCGTGTGCCTCAGGTCGCGGTACTCCGGGACCTATGCGTGCCCAAAGCAGCACAACTCTCGAAGTACCGCGACTTGTGGTGCCCGACCAGCGGTATCCTCGTTTTGTCGCGTCCATATGCCGATCGGGTCGGTGGGGGCCTTGCGGCCGCCCGTCCTCCCACACCACCGGACATACTCATCGTATCCGGCGGTTTCGCCTGATGGTTGAACGGCTCGCACCGCCGTTGCGGGCGGTGTGACGTCAGGACTCGTGCTTCGGAGTAGACGCCAGCAGATCTTGCAACTCCACAATATCGACAGGTCGGGTTATGCCCTGGGCGTTTTGTCTCGGCAGACTACTACGGCCTCTGCTAACTTCTCCATACCCCTCTCAACAGGTTGCCCTGTCAGTAGCCCTTGCGGGCAGGCATGAAAACCTCCCACGGTAAGTCGATGTGTCCTTGGCTCAGGCCCCGCCGGATTTACTCTCGTGGCGTCCGAATGAGTATGGGCATCTCGATCCATTGCTCCACGACCCAACATACGCTGGCCTTGTATCCGGTTTCTGTTCGTCGGGTCTGAACTGCGGTCACGGATTTACGTCCCTTCGTGGCGACGCGATCGCTCGCTTTCTTCAGATTCGGCCTCGCCGCCGACACCCTTGCTTAGACGGACGGTTCCGCTCATTACGGCCCGTAGAGGACTTGCACCTCCTGAACACACGACATGCGTGGCGCACAACAGACAGAGGCGCGTTGATCGCGCCTCTGTTTTTTAATGCGCATCGGGCATTAGTCCCTGGCGGCAACGAGAATGGGGATGACAAGGTGCGATGCCCGGCAATATTTGAAAGCTGGTATTCGACTGCGTGAGGCTAGAATGAGTGCGATGGATGTCGATCAGGATTCAACGCCCAATGATGCCGCACACCCGGATTGGTTCCGCGAACCAACCCGGCGGGAACTTAAAATCGGTGCCGGGCTCTTCACCGGGTTCGGCGTGTTTTTCGTGCTGATGTTTTGGGTTGAAAAAGATTGGGGATTTCGCTGGGTGCTGCTGGGATTAGGCATGGTGTCGATTGTGCGCGGGTTGTGGCATCTGATTGATGTGATAAGGAAGGGTAAGGAACAATGAGTGCAATGTCCTGGGACACCTTTGAGCGTTACCGGCAGCGCGGGCTGGATGCACGGCGGGCGGGGCAATGGGATTCGGCGCGCATCTATCTGCTCGAGGCCGCGCGGGCGATGCTGGAATTGAGCAAGGATGCACAGGGAGAGGAGCTGCGCGAAGGTCGCCGGGAGATGGCGGCGAAACTGCTGGAGTTGGCGAAGGATTCGGAGGAGGCGAAAAAGCAGAGCCGCAGGGCGGGTCAGGTGCAGCGGACCAAGACTGAAAACACCGCCGAAGCGGAAGGGGATAAAGGGGCGGAGCAGTGGATGGTGAAAGAGAAACCGACGCTGCGGTTCGCCGACATCGCCGGGCTGGATCAGGTGAAGGAAGACATCAAGCTGAAGATGATCTACCCGTTCGAGCATCCGGAATTGGCGAAAAAATTCGGGGTGCGGCTCGGGGGCGGCATCCTGTTTTATGGCCCGCCCGGCACCGGTAAGACGATGCTGGCCAAGGCGACGGCAGGGGAGGTGGACGCGACGTTTTTCAGGGTTTCATCGGCGGACATGCTGAGCAAATGGGTGGGTGAGGCCGAGCAGAACATCAAAAAACTGTTCGATGCGGCGGCGGGTGAGAAGCGGGCGATCATCTTTATCGACGAGATTGAAGCCCTCATCCCCGCGCGCCGGGATGATGGCTCGAGCGTCATGCAGCGGGTGGTGCCGCAGATTTTGCAGGGGATGGAGGGTTTCGATAAGAAGGGGGATCGGGCGGTGCTGTTCATGGGGGCGACGAATGTTCCCTGGCAACTCGATCCGGCGGTGCTGCGGCCGGGGCGGTTTGACGACAAGGTCTATATCCCGCTGCCCGATCTGCCGGCGCGACGAAAATTGCTGGACCTCTATTTGACGAATCGCCCCGTGGCGAAGGAAATCGACTTCGACACGTTGGCAAATCGTCTCGATGGTTTCACCGGCGCGGATATCAAATACATCTGCGATCGCAGCGCGACGATCCCCTTTCTGCAATCGGTGGCAACCGGGCAGGATGGGGAAATCACCCAGGGCATTTTGAATGATGTGGTGACGACCGCGCCGAAATCCGTGACGCCGGACATGATCCGAAAATTTGAGCAGTGGGCACAGGCGACGGGGCGGAGCTGACTACATGAGAAAAGCCCAGGGAGCTTGCTCCATGGCAATTTGAATGTCTCATGGAGCAAGCTCCATGGGCTTTTGAAATCATTCATTCCGTCAGACTCTCATCCGTCACATCCCAGTCCTTCCCCGGGGCAGTCAACGTGAAATCATTGTCCTTCAATCCGGGATTTAATTTAAGGTTTGAAAGGTCGGTGGTGTGAACCGTGGCGCCGCCTTTGTCGACTGTGACGATGCGGACGGGAAATTTGCTCGTGCGGTCGACGAACACATCGATCAACTCAAACTTCTTGGCGAAGCGCGTACCGGCTTTGGGCTTGAGTACCAGATGGGCCGAATCGGCGGGGTCTTCTTTATCGAGCGGCAGTTGGGTGACCTCGAAATTCTTGAGCACCTCCTCTCGATCCTGGCCGATGGGCAAGGGGAACGGGCCTTCACCCAGTTTCAGCGGGTCGAGCTTTTGGCCGGGTTTGAGCACTTGCCGGGTGGTCTGATGTTTGGAGTCAAAGTTCTGGTCGATCAATTTTCCATCTTCGAGTTTGTAATCGGAGCGGCTTTTAACGATGCGGTCGCCGAGCGTTTTTCGATCCAGTGCGACGCGGATGCGGCTGTCCGCATTGGGCTTGCGCTGAAATAAAATGACGCCCATCTTCGACTTGTCCGAACCGGTGACGGCATCGGTTTCCTTGATGATGACATCGGCGGTGAAATCCTGAAGGTTTTGCCCGACATCGTGCAGCGCGTCAAGCGTTTCGTTGACGCCTGGGCCTTTGACGGGATTCAAACGCGGCGAAGTTTGCAACTGCGCAAGAAGCGGGGATCCGGCCACGCTCATCAAAACTGAAATCAACACGAAGAAATTTCGCATGACTGACCTTACCTTATAGACACTTACGCAACAGTGTGGTTAGCTCGAACAAATTGCGGATGGTTTGCCAGGGCACCGCCGTGAACTCGGGCCGGCGACCATGGCTGATCCACACCGTTTTTGCCCCGGCGGCCAATCCGGCTTCGATATCGTACCGTCCATCGCCGATCATCCAAGCATTGACGGCCGCCACATTTAATTGACGGCACGCCAGATGAATCGGATCGGGGTGAGGCTTATGCGGGCAATCCTCGCGGGTGACAATGACGGGGAAGGAGAGGTCATGGCGCGCCAGCACCGTCTCAACGCTCCGCCGACTGTTGCGGGTAATCAGTGCAGTTGGCCAAGCACCCTGCCGAATGAAGTTCAAGAGTTCGCGACATCCCTCATTCAGAGCGGATTCGGCGGCGGCATCTTCCTCATGTCGATGAAGCACCGCCTCGGCCCGCACGCGATCGGAATCGGTCAGCTCCGCCAACGATTCAAGAATCGGACCGGGCCCGATTCCCATGTCGATCTTCATCTGCGGAAAGTCAAGCCGTGGCTCGGTCAGCGTGCCGTCCATGTCGAAGAGCAACGCGTCGGGGCGTGGGAAAGTAGGGTGAGGCATGATCAGAAACCGGAAACCGGAAACTAGAAACTAGAAACTAGAAACTAGAAACTAGAAACTAGAAACTAGAAACTAGAAATCTGAAATCTGAAAAAAAATTGATACGGAAATGAAAAAGCTCGAAGCCAGGAACAATTTCCGGTTCGAGCTTTCTCTTTTCCGCGTTCGAGCTTTTTTCTGATTTCGAGTTTCTGGTTTCTGGTTTCGAGTTTCCAATTCCCGCCTTCTCAGCTCTCCGAGATCGTCACGCTCTTGAGCGTGTCGCTGCCTTTGATCGCGTCGACGACGTCCTGACCGGTTCGGGTCTGGCCGAAGACGGTGTGTTTGCCGTCGAGCCAGTCGGTGACGATGTGGGTGATGAAGAACTGGCTGCCGTTGGTGTTGGGGCCGGAGTTGGCCATCGACAGGGAGCCCTTTTGGTGCTTGCGAAATTTGCCGGGGGTCAATTCATCCTTGAACTTATAGCCCGCATCGCCGGTGCCAGTGCCCAGGGGGCAGCCGCCCTGGATCATGAAGTTGGGGATGACGCGATGGAACTTCAGGCCGTTGTAAAAACCGTCCTTCGCCAGAAAGACGAAGTTGTTGACGGTGTTCGGGGCGTCTTTGGCGAACAGGTCGACGACGATCTGACCCTTGTCGGTGTCGAAGGTGGCGACGTAATTCTTGGTGGGGTCGATGCTCATCTGCGGTACACTGGGATATTTCTTGGCCATGGAGTTTCTCCGGGTAAAGGTTACACCGACTAGGGTGGAGTTTATGGCCGGGTTGTCAACTGGGATGGAAGAAAAGTGTGGCGGCGCAATAGCTGGGGGACAGGCCGTCGAGCCGACGGATCGACGGGTTGACGAAGTCACGCTTACATCGCTGGTTCGGCACCAAAGTTTTCGACCGGTTTCTCCGGTTCGATGTGGGCCGCTTTAGATCGACGCACGATCGCCACCGGTTCCCGCAGCAGGAAGCAAGCGGCGAAGGCGACGAGTCCGATCGCAGCCATCGTGCAGAAGAAGAATGTTTCTTTGCGAAGCGTCAGCACGAAGAGGAACAGCACGCTGCCGACATTGCCATACGCACCGATCAATCCGGTGATCTGACCTGTGAGCGGCTTGCGAATGAGCGGTGCGACGGCAAAAGCGGCACCGTTGGCAGCCATCAGAAACAGTCCCACGAGAATCACCATCGCGCCGGCGGAGTAGATCGACCAATGGGAGTTGATCGCGGAGATGCCGATGTATCCGAGCGCTGATCCGCCTAATGCAAAGATCATAATCGGTCGACGGCCAATGCGGTCGCCCATCCAACCGCCAAGCGGTCGGGCCACCAGACTTGCGAAGGTGAAACCGGCGCTGAGAAATCCGGCGCTGGCGACCGATAGTTTGAACATTTTCTCGAAATATCCCGGCAGCATGCTTTCGACCGCGAGTTCGCCGCCGAAGGTGACTGCGTAGCAGAGGCAGAGGATCGCGACCTGTGAGAAGGCATACCGTTCGCCCTCGGGGACAGGTTCATTCCGCCAAGCGGGACGATTCACGGTCCAGATTTTTCGGACCTGTTGAAGCAGCAACATCGACAGCAGGCCATAGATGACGTAGCTGGCCGAGGGAGGGAGCAGTTTCACCGCGACGAGTTTCCAGGTGAGGATTCCCAGGCAGAAAACCATCGGAACCTGCATGACCATCAGACTGATTAAATCCACTCGCGAGCAGACTTCGAGAGCCCCTTTCTTCTTAGGCTTTTTGAACTCGGTGCCGGGCGGAGCGTCGATGGCGTTTTTGTAAAAAACAAACGACCAAAGAATGCAGAGGAGGCCGCTGATGGCGATCGACCAGCGCCAACCGTTTTCGGGGGAAAAGAGCAGCGCGAGCATGGGCAGGCCGAACGTGGCGGCGAACATACCGAAGTTGCCAAGCCCGCCGTAGATGCCTTCGGCGAATCCGATTTCGCGCGGGGAGAACCATTCGCCGACGAGACGAATGCCGACGACGAAACCTGCGCCGATGCAACTGATTGCCAGGCGCAGCACCACAAGTTGCCAGTAGGAAGTAGCCATCGCGAAGAGCAGGCATGGTACGCTCATCACTAAGAGCAGGGCGGTGAAAACACGACGCGGGCCGAAGCGATCGACGAGCATCCCCACGCCGATGCGGGCTGGGATGGTCAGGGCCACGTTACAGATCAACAGTGTCTTTAACTGGTCTGCGGACAAGTGAAAGGCGGCGGCGATGGTGCTGGCAAAAGGAGCCAGATTGAACCAGACGAGAAAGGTCAGGAAGAACGCCCCCCACGTGAAGTTGAGCATTCGCCAACGTTGCGGGTCGGCACCGTCTGCGGAAGGTATCGGACCGACATGGGGGTTTGTTGCGGTGAAGTTCATGGAACGATTTTCCTTCGCTACGAATCGGGTTGGGGAAATACTCTGACTCGATCCTCCAACGCAACGTCGGTGCCAACGTCTTTGGCTAGCGGAATTGGGGCGAGTAAGTCTAAGAACGATGAAAGCGTAGGCGGATCGTGGATTGATCTGGCGAACTGCATAAGGCCTGCGCGTCTACCCACGAGCAAAGGTTGATGCCGCGCTGCTCAACCGCTGCGCGTCAAACCGTCGATTGTGTAGGAAACGCGCGGGCTGCATCGGTTCGAGGTTGCGATTCGACGAGCATGGGCGATGGCATGTAGTTTGTTCTGGCACACCGAACGGTTAATGTGCGGAGAGACAGACGAATGTTAGAGTCACTGCAAACCACGCTCTCGATCTTACCTCGCGAGAAGCGTCGGGCGATCGCCGCCAGCTTTGGATTGGCATCGTTGCTCACGCTGATGATTGTGTTGGGGGCGCGCAATCTGCCCGGCTTCGATGCGGCTCTCGTCGCGTATACCTTCGCCACACTTTTCGCCGCGATCGGCATCTCCTATCGATACGCCATGTGGCTGCAACGCCCACCCACCAAGCGGTACTGGCGACAAGGTTGGAAGCTCTTCTTCCGTCCTCGATTCATCCTGCGAAACATCTTCACGCTTCAAAAACGGATCGTTTGGGATTTCATGATCAACCGCTTTATCTGGCGTCGCAACACCGCCCGAGCCGCCGCCCACACGTTTATCATGTGGGGTTCTATATCGGCGGCAGCCATCACTTTCCCGCTGGTGTTTGGATGGATTCACTTTGGTACCGACGGGCAAAATCTCGACTGGTATCGAGTCTACGTGTTCGGTTTTCCCACCATCAAATTCCCCATCCATTCGTTCATCGCCTTCATGACGTTCCATGCACTCGTCTTCTCTTCGATCCTGGTCATCATCGGCGTGCTGCTGGCGTTACGCCGGAGGTTGAGCGATCAGGGAGCGGCGGCACTGCAACAATTCGGTGAGGATTTCCTGCCGTTGATTCTGCTGTTCGCCATCGCGACGACCGGATTGATGCTAACGGCCAGCTATTCCTGGATGAAAGGATACGCTTACGATTTCCTGGCCGTGCTACACGCGATCGTCGTCATCTTTACCCTGCTCTGGTTGCCTTTCGGGAAATTTTTCCACATTTTCCAAAGGCCGTTGCAACTGGGAGTTGCGTTCTGCAAGGAGGTCGGCGCGCAGACCGCACCCGCCTGCTGCAAGCGTTGCGGGATCGCCTACGCGTCGCAGTTGCAGATCGATGACCTGATCCACGTTGAAAAGGAACTCGGCTATCGTTACGAGATGCCCGATTCGGAAGTGGAACATTACCAACGCATCTGCCCGAAATGCAGAAGAGCCATGCTGGTGACGGCACAAGGCGCGCTGTGGCAACAGGTTCAAGAGGAAGAGATCGAGAAACCCAAACCGTTGGTGGAAATCAGACCGGCAAGGCGACTGTCGGAAGAGCGGTTTGTGAAAGTGATGTGAGAGTGCTTTGTAAGTGGTGGCATGGGCGTCCCGCCCATGGCTTTTATTCAAAATTCAAAAATGCACGGGCGAGACGCCCATGCCACCTGACCCGAACCGAGTATTTGCCCATGGCCGTCGAACCGAAATCACTCCCGGACACGATCGATCGATTCGGTCCGCATAGGGCTTACTCAACCGGCGCGTTTTTACAGACCGCCGCCGGAGACGAAAAGTTGGTGAAGACCCATTGCTGTTTCTGCGGCCAACAATGCGGCATCCAACTGAAGGTTCGCGACAATGCCGTCATCGGTTTTGAACCGTGGGAAGAATTTCCGTTCAATCGCGGCATGCTCTGCCCGAAGGGCGTCAAGCGGTATCTCCAAGGCTCGCACCCGGATCGATTGCTCCATTCCTACGAACGCGATTCGATGACGGCCAGCGGATTCAAGTCGATCCCTTACGACACCGCCCTGGGTCGCACCGCCGCCGAGATCGCCCGCATTCAATCCAAGTATGGCCCGCAGGCATTTGCCGTTTTCGGGGGGGCGAGCTTGACGACGGAGAAGGCGTACCTGATGGGCAAGTTTGCCCGGATGTGCCTGAAAACGCCGTACATCGATTACAACGGCCGGCTCTGCATGGTGAGCGCGGCGGCGGCGAATAAAAAATCCTTCGGTGTCGATCGAGCCGCCAATCCCTGGTCGGATATTCTCAAAGCCGAAGTGGTCTGGATCAGCGGGGCGAACATCGCCGAGTGCGCGCCGATCACCACCAACTATGTATGGCAGGCTCGCGAAAATGGCGCGAAGGTGATCGTCGTCGATCCGCGCATCACACCGATTGCGCGGACGTGCGATTTGTTTCTGCCGGTGAAACCGGGTCGCGATATCGCCCTGTTCAATGGCGTTCTGAATCTGATGATCGAGAACGACTGGCTCGATCATGATTTCATCGAGACGCACACGAACGGGTTCGATAAAGTTGCCGAGCACGTTCACTCCTGGACCCCGCGAAAGACGGCGGAGGTGACCGGCATCGCCGAAAAATCCATTCGGCAGGCCGCCGAGTGGTGGGGGAAGGCCGGCACCAGTTTCCTCATGCACGCGCGCGGGATCGAACACAGCACGCACGGCGTTCAGAACTGTATGGGCGCGATCAACATGGTGCTGGCCAGCGGTCGGATCGGTCGCGAGAACTGCGGGTATGCGACGATCACCGGCCAGGGCAACGGGCAGGGTGGCCGCGAGCATGGGCAGAAGGCGGACCAACTTCCCGGAGGTCGCGATATTGCAAACCCGGAACATCGGGCCCACGTTGCGAAAGTATGGGGGATCGAACCGGAGGAACTGCCCGGTGTCGGTGTCGATTGTTACGAAGTGTTCCGCAAGATCGAGAGCGGCGAGATCAAAGGGCTGCTCTCGATGTGTTTCAATCCCAAAGTCTCCCTCCCCGACAACAGCTACATCGGGCGCATGCTCGACAAACTGGAATTCTTCGGGTGCGTGGATTTCTTCATGAGCGAGACCGCGCGTCACGCGGATGTCGTCTTTCCCGGTTCATTGCAGGAGGAAGACGAGGGAGTGGTTGCGACGGCGGAGGGGCGCGTGGTGAAGATCAACAAAGCCGTCGACTGTCCCGGCGAGGCGATGCAGGATTGGAGAATTATTCAGGATATCGCGAATCGGCTGGGTCGCGGGCGCGGGTTTCAGTTTCAATCGCCTCGGGAGATTTTCGAGGAGCTTCGCGTGGCTTCCGCCGGCGGCGTGGTGGATTACGCGGGGATCACTTACGAAAAGATCGAGAAGCAGATGGGGGTGTTTTGGCCGTGCCCGACGGAGGAACATCCCGGAACGCCGCGACTGTTCGAGCCTCAATCTTGGAATGTGGTGGCGCGCGGGGCGGGGCCGTTTTATTTCCCGGATGGGAAGGCCAGGTTCAATGTCGCCCCTTACACGCCGCCTGCGGAGGATGTGGATGAGGACTATCCGCTGATGTTGACGACTGGGCGGGTGGTCAGCCAATATCTTTCCGGAACTCAGACTCGGCGGATAGGGCCGTTGGTCGATCAATACCCGGAACCGATGATCGAGATGCACCCGAAGTTGGCGAAGGAAATGAGCCTTGTGGATGGGGATTGGGCCACCGTCGAATCCCGGCGGGGAGATTGCACTTTGCGCGTCCAAGTGGTGACGACGATCCGCCCGGATACGGTCTTTGTTCCCTATCACTGGGCCGGGAAGCGGAGCATCAATCAGGTGACGATCGCGGCGCAGGATCCGATCTCGAAGATTCCGGAATACAAGGTGTGTGCGGTGCGGGTGAAGAAGGCGGTGGAGCCGGAGTATTTGCGGCAGTATGAATCGCAGCAGTGATGGGCGGAGCGCGGTGTAGAATTCGGTCCGTCGCTCACGGTTTTCCGGTCCCCTCCCCCCTGGTACTCCAGGGGGGAGGGTTAGGGTGAGGGGTTTTTTCTTCGTAGTGACAGTCGGTGAGATGCCTTCACGCGGCGAAAGAGAAAGGCAAGACCCCTCACCCTAACCCTCCCCCCGGAGTACCGGGGGGAGGGGACCGGAAATGTGAGATTCGGTTGCCACTATCCTTCATTACGGCTTCCGGACTCGGCTTGTATTTCTAACAACTGGCAACTTTTTCCCATGGTCCCACAACACCTCGAATTTTTTATCGATCCCAACCGCTGCATCGGTTGCCAGGCTTGTGTGCAGGCGTGCGCGGAATGCGACACGCACAAGGGCACGGCGATGATTCATCTGGAATATGTCGACCGGGCCACCTCCACACAGACGGCACCCGTAGTCTGCATGCACTGCGATTCACCCACCTGTGCCGAGGTCTGCCCG
>JANXVV010000141.1 GCA_025351525.1 Humisphaera sp.
GTTTTTCCTCGACGGCGGTGGAGAGGGCAACCGGATCTTCGCTGACGAGAACATGCTTTGGATTAAACCCCGCAAGTTCATACGCCTCGATCGCGCGATCCGCGGTGCGGTTGACGATGAGCGACGGATGCAACCCCGGCATCTTCGCCAACTGATAGACGATGCCACGGCCCATGAATCCCGCGCCGATCACCCCGACACGGATCGGTTCACCCTTGTCCTGCAATCGCTGAAGTTGTCGAAACAATGGAGTCATAAAAACTATTTTCGCGCTATACAGCTCTATCTCGCCCTACATAGCCCCCGGCACGCCGGGGGAAAGCCCTATCCGCACAAAACGCTTCGATCGTCGATCCGGATTATTTACCACGAGGGCACGAAGAACACGAAGGGGAATGATCGCTATTCGGATTTGCTTCATGGCACTTCGTGACTTCGTGGTAACGTCTGGTTATTCGGCGGTTGCGGTTTCCCCCGGCATGCCGGGGGCTATGTAGGGCAATGTAAGACTATTTAAGTTTGTTTACGCCCGGTCTATCTCGGATTGATACTGTCGCCGAAATAGTTTTAGATGGCGTTCCATCGCCTGTTGATAGATCAATGCTTTCGTCGTGACTTCGCCGCTCACCAGGCCCATGTCGATCGCGCCGAACATTAATGGCACGCGCGTCGCGTAAAACATCCACATCAAAAAGTTCGCTGCTTTGGCGTAGGCTTCGCCGTAATGTTTTTTAAATAGTTTGAGAAGCCCCAGGTTGATCTGATACACCCGGTTCGGCTTAGCCTTGGCCGCCGATGCCCCGACGAGATGGATGATCTCCGCCTGTGGGCAAAACATTAGCCGCCATCCCAGCTTGCGAATCCGCCAGCACAGGTCGACCTCCTCGGCGTACATGAAAAACCGCTCGTCAAACCCGCCCGTCTGATTGTAAATATCCCTGCGGATCATCAGGCAGCAACCGGTGATGACATCCACATCGCGCACCGTGTCGCGCTGCCACCAGTCCATCGCCTCGCTGTTCATCAACTTACTGCCCTTGAAGATCAGGTGCAGCCCGACGCTCTTGCAGACCAATGGCCATAGGCCCGGCGAGCCCCAGCAGCAGCTTCGCTCCAGCGTCAAATCGGCCTTCAACGTTCTTCCACCAACGGCACCCGCCTCCCGGTTCGCATCCGCAAATTTCACGAGCTTTTCAATCGCCCGATCGAGCACCACTGTGTCCGGATTCAACAGCAGCGTCCACCGTCCGGTGCTGTGTTGAAACGCGAGATTGTTTCCCTTGCCAAATCCCAGATTCGCGTGGGGCTCTACTAATTTCACCCAGGGGAATTCATTGCGAATCATCTCCGGTGAGCCATCATGCGAGGCGTTGTCGACGATGATCGTCTCGTAGCGCACATCCCCCGCATTTTTCTGGAGCGACCGAAGGCAGTCGCGCAACAGTTCTTTCACGTTCCAACTGACGATCAGTATGCTGACGTCGGGAACGGCAGATTGCGTCGAGAGGAAAGTCGGGTTGTTCTCGGTGTTTTCAGACAAAGAAAATTACCTGTCGCATGACCGAATATTGACGTTGCAGGGATGCCGGCGGGCGGGGAGGCGTCGCATCCAACTCACGGCCATGTCCGCCGGTCGACCGCTTCTTTAATTTCAGGAACGGCTTTTCAACCAGGTGCCAACTCAGCACCGCTAAAAACAGGGTTCCCACACATGCCAGCCCGATAAACACAGGGAACGGGAGCTTGTCGCCCCACGTGCGAAACAGCATCTGCTCGACGGGGAAGCCGTAGAGATAGACACCGTAAGAGAAATCGCCCCATTTCGTGAACGACTGAAGTACCGGTTTCAAGAAGGGGATTCGGAGGAACGCAAGATACATCACCAGGTAAGGAAGGCAGACGCTGAATATAAAATAGCCGTGCGGCGGTTGGGTCATCACATGACGAATGAGTTCGGGATGGCCGATGAGTTTCAAGGCCCCTTCAAAAGTCGACTGCCAACTGAGGGCAATCACCGCAATGCAAGCGGCGAACCAACGCCAGTCCAAGACGATTGAATCTTTGAACAGCAGCATGAGCGTGCCGCCGAAGAATAAAAATCCCAGATGCGGCAACTGCTCGAACCAGACGCGATTCCGATACAACATCGTGCCCGGGGCAAACCCGATGCGCTCAATGATGAGCCATTGAACGACCAGCGCCCCCGCCAACAGCACCAGGCAACCCTTTCGTTTGAGCAGCCCGGTCAACCCCAGCGCCAGCACTCCCAGGTACATGAAAAATTCCAACGGCAACGACCACAGCGACCCGTTCACCGCCGACCTAGGATCGGCCAAAGTGTACTGCTCAAAAACGCCCGGCAGATCGAAGCGGGCCGGAAGCAGTAGCGCATTGCGGGCGAATCGCAGCAGGTCCGGATCGTGAAAATAAGCCCTCATCGAGCCGGTCGTAAACAGCGGGCCGACGATGAAAATACAGAATGCGACGCATACCACCAGACCCGGCAGAATCCGCAGCAATCGCTTCCGGAGAAATGACCAGGCGTTCGGATCCGAGACAAAACTCCGGGCCACGAGCAAGCCGCTGACGACAAAGAAAATCGCGACGGCGATTTCACCGAAAGTACAGTAGCCGCTCAACCACCAGTAGGGTTCCATCTCGCGCGCCCCATCGCGAATCGGGTAGGCATGGCTGAAGATGACCGCGAACGCCGCCAACAGGCGCAAGGCGTCGAAGTTGTTCTCTCGCGAGCTCAACCGCGCGCCGATTGTGTTGCCGGCCGTCAATTCAGAAGTCAGCATAACCATCCCTGCCGTGTGAACGATTCATCTTGGAAGAGTCATCGGCAAAGCAGGGCCGATAATAACAGGAATTTCAATGTCGCTGCGTCTCGCGTTCACTTTTAGCGGCTGTGCCGAGAGGTCCATCGCATTTGGCTTTCCGGTCCCCTCCCCCCATGTACTCATGGGGGGAAGGTGAGGGTGAGGGGTCTTTCTTCGTGACTAAAGGACGCTTCATTTCTCGACTCGGCAGAAGAAAAAGGCAAGACCCCTCACCTTAACCCTCCCCCCCGGAGTACCAGGGGGAGGGGACAGGAAATTTCAAATATGATTGCGCTGTAATGCCGAAGACACAGCCGCTTAAAAAAATCGGGAATTATTACGACAGCGCAGACACCGCTAAGCCATTGCGTGATTGCAGCGTCGTGCGTGATGCCGTGGTGTTGCTTTCAATACTCGTACCCCCCGCCGCATGGGAGAATCGCTTTCGCCACTTGGCAAAGGGACGTTCGACCCATCGGTACATCGCCATCGACAGCCCGAGGCTGATGGCGAATGCGATGATCCCCTGAACCAGCGGATGAACCTCAATCCATTCCTGCACCACATAGATGACGGTGTAGTGAATCAAATAGAGCGAATAGGACAGCACACCGAGTTGCCGAAGCCATTTATGATTCAACCAGCGGAACCACCGCGATTCGTGATAGATGATGGCGGCGGTGAAAATCGGGAAGAGCACCAGGCCGTGGATCGTGTAGCGAAACGTTTCCCGGAATCGATCGTCGCGATAGACCATCGTTCCCGCCAGCACCGCAACCGCCACGATGAAAAACGCTCCGAGTCGCCATCCCAACACGCACTTCTCGTCGAGCATCGGATTAGCCGCGATCGCAAAGATGCAGCCCCACAGAATCGAGTCTGCCCGCGTATCGGTGGCGTAAAACGTGCGGTTTTCGGAGTAACCGAGACGGTAAATCAGCACGCATCGCCAGGCCAGCATGGCAAAGCACATGATTGAAAGCAGGATCGCTTGACCGCGCGGCCGGAAATGCCGCCGCAGCATCACGTAGAGAATCGGAAACAGCAGGTAAAAATGTTCTTCGACGGCAAGAGACCACATCACGTTGCTACCGAGCGGGATGCCATCCAAAGCCAGATTGTGAAGCTTGCGATAGACCGTCCAGTAGTTTGCCGAGTGAAGTGCCTGGAACAGAGTGCCGCTACCGATCGGGCCGGGAAGTGCCCTGGTCAGGTGCAGCAAAACGCCGAAAAGGATCGTCAGATAAAACGGTGGGAAAATGCGCAGCACGCGACGAATGTAAAAATCGCGGATATTGATTCGGCCGGTTTGATCGGCCTCGGTCCGCAACAGAGTCGTGATGAGATACCCGCTCAGGAAGAAAAAGACGGTGACGCCCAGCCCGCCGGGGATGATGTTTTCCAACCCGCAGTGAGCTGCGAAGACAAGCAGGAATGAAACCGCGCGGATCCCATCGAGCGACGGGATGTACATCGGTTTGCGCGCGGTGAGCGGCAACGGATTTAAGTTTAAAGCGGAATCGGCCATGCAAACATCTCCCGGGTGGCATGGGCGTCTCGCCCATGCTTCTCCGGCTAAAGAATAACAACAGGGGCGGGACGCCCATGCCACCTTTAAACTGCTATCTCGGCGGCGGCGCCTGCAGTTGCGCACCCGCCCCGCCTGGCGGTCGAAGCAGCGCCAACCGCTGGCCCGGTTTCAATCGGTATCTCAGCATCACTTTCTTTCCGTCCATTTCCGCCAGCACCCCGATGCTTCGTTCATTGGGCTCGCTGCCGCAGATCATCACGGTGTTCGCGATCAGGCCGAGAAACATGTGGTAGATGAAAAACATCTCCGCGAACAGGGCCACCAATTGCATCGCCAGCATCGACGCGATCAGAATCGCGAACAGCGACCAGCAGAGCCATTGATCCGCCAGCATCGTGGATTTCTTATTCGCCTTCCAGAGGCACCACGAACACGCGGCCACAAACAGATAAAAACCGGCGGCCCCCAGCAGCCCGTTATACACCGTCAAAAAAATCCACTGAATGCAGAGGTCATGAAAATCGTCGAACGACTTCGGAATCAGACCGAATCCCGCCAACCAGTGACCGACCATCGGATTGAACGCGCCGTTTTTCGGGCTGGCCGACTTCGCCAGCACGAAATTCAGCAGATTCACGCGGTAATATCCGCTGGTGGGATCAAGTCCGAAGCTGGAGACGATCTCCATCACGCCGCGCTTTGCCAGAAGGGAAGTCGCCGCGTAGACCAGGCCGGCGGAACCGAAGATCGCCTTCCACTTGCCGCGAATCGGAAACATCGCAAGGAACACGAAGCTGAGGGACACCATCATCATCGGCCCGCTGGAAACCGTGGCGATCGTTCCCACCGGTAAAATCAGCCAGGGAAGGATCCATCCCTTCAGCGAGCGATTTTGAAAATACAGATTGGTACACCACGGCACTTGGATCGCGAAGAACCAGCCGTACATGATGCACTGCTGAAATGGTGCGCTGGCCCGGTGCATCGGGACGCCGACGAATGGCCGAATTTCCAGCCACTGGGCATGTATCTCAAACCAGAGAATGCCGTTCTCCATGATGGTGCGATACGGGCTGTCACCGGTGTTCGCCTGATACATTGCCAGCATCGCCAGGGGCAAAGAGGTCCAGAGAAATCCCTTGAAAAACGCGTAAAGGCTCGGTCGATCGACCACGAGAAATCGCACGCACCAAAAGGGGATGAACGCACTGATGAAAAAGCCAGCCTGCTTGTTGATGGCCGCGCCTGCTTCGATGGTCATCAACTGGGCGGAGACCAGCAGCCCGAAATAGAGTGCCGCCGTGGTGTCGACCATGGACCATTTAAACCGCTCGCGCACTTCCGAGGTGAGCAGGCATCGAACGATCAGCACCAAGCCGACGATGCGGGCCACCGTCAACTGCATCTGTGCCGGGGGAACATTGACGTTCGTGGGGTAGGCGCACATCGCGATGCACAACGGCACGATCGCAGTGCGCAGCGGCAGGATCAGGCAGAGGATGCTGCAGAAGACGGCGACGGCCAGCGAAATGGGTTGGTCAGGTGTCACGGGGAATTATACCGAATCAGGTCGCCGTTCTTTTTTAGCGGCTGTGCCGAAGGCACGTGTTTTCGTCGTCTAGGGCGGTTTTCGACTCAGTGTATTATGAGGTCGGGTGCCACAACCGGAAACTTTGCATGACCGGGGCACACTCAGTCGAAAACCGCTTCAAAAAGAAAAACGCGTGCCTTCGGCACAGCCGCTAAAAAATTCGCCGAAAACTATTTCTTGATGGGAACCGGGATTGCGACGGTTCGGGTCTGTCTGCTTGGCTGCGTCAATTCATTCAACTCATCGGCCAATCGAGCGGTCAGTTCCTTCCGCTCGAATCTCGCGACGGCGTCGCGATTCTGCTCGAACAGTTTTCGCCCGTCCCGCTTGGCCTCGTAAAACTTTTTGAGTGCCGTCGCCGCACCGTCCACATCATCCCCCGCGATGGCGATTCCGCTGCCCGTCTGCTCGACGAAATTCTGCATGTCGCCCGGCGGCCCCATTGCCAGGATCGGCCGCCCGCTGCCGAGATATTCATAGGCTTTACCCGGCACCACCAGCGCCGGGCCTCCATCCGTCGGCGTGTGCAACGGCAGGAACAGCACATCCGCCGACTCCACCCAGTTCACACTTTCCGCATGGGAACGGTAGCCCAGCACTTTAACGTTGGCGGCCATCGGGGAGTTCTGAATCATCTCCCGATCGCAGGTCGAGATTTCACCGACCAGCACCAACTGCAGTTTTTCCTTGGGGATCGCTCCGCTCTGGATGAGCTTTTCCATCGCCGCCAAAAGATAGCGCGGCGTGCGTGTCCACAGGTTGATCGGGCGGCGAGGGTATTTCAACTGATTCAGCACGCCATCGCCGTCGTAAACCTTGTCCCACACCTCGGCGAGTTCCGAGTGAAACATCCCGGTATGCACGATCCGCAACATGTCGGGCGGGGCGGCCTGCGGGGAATCCTTGCCAAAATCCTCCGCGTCATATCCATTGGTGATCGAAATCACGCGACCGGTGATGCGCGGGCCCTCGGGTCGTCCCTTGCCGAACTCGCTCTCGACGGCGGCGGCGGCGGCGGGCGTGTTCATGATGATCAGATCCGCCGCCGCCAATGCCTCGTGCATCTGCTTCCAGTCACGGCGGGCGTGCCATCGAGTCGTATAAATGCGCGTTTCATCCAGGGCCCACGGGTCGCGAAGATCCAGCACCAACGGCAGCCCGGTTTTTTTCTTGAGCTGTATGCCAGCGTCGGCGGCGGTAAAGGGGGACATGGTGACGAAAATCGCCGAGGGATGGCTTTGCGCCGCCAACTCCAATCCCAATCGCGCGGCCGGGGCGGCCCACCAGCCCATCGGGTCGGTTGCAAAAAGCGGTTGCCGCCATTTCTTTTGCGCGCGGTAATAGCGGTCCTTTTCCCCCTGCAGCAACGCGGTGTATCTCACGACATGTTCGGGCGGCAAATCTTTCAGGAGGGTTGGGTCCATCACCCCGCTGGCATTATCGGCCATGCCGCCATGCGCGATGACCAGGGGCTTCCAACCAAAGTGGGGCAAGTACTTGGCAAACTTGACGGAGCGCTGCACACCCGCGCCACCGCGCGGGGGGAAGAAATAGGCCAGAAAAAGAAGCGTGCGGTCCAAGACTGCGGTTCCTCATGGTGCGGGCGTGCCGAATGCACCCGAATCGACCCGCGCACCGCCTCCGTGACGGACGCGCCTAAGCCGTAACTGCTTATCGGCTAGAAGGCGTGGTGTCTGCGCCAGAATCATTTTGCCGCGAAAATACTCGGGGTGACAACAGTTTGCCCGGCGAGCAGTTGGCGGTAAACCGCTGCCATTGTCGCCGCATTCGCGTGCCATTGGTAGTGGTCCAGCACGAACTGCCGACCGGCCCGGCCCAATCGGGCCCTTTCCCCGGGATCGCGCACCAGTGCAATGCAGGCTTCCGCGAGGCGATTCGAGTCGAACGGCGGCACCAAAATGCCGGTTTGACCGTCGACGACCGCTTCCGGCACCCCACCGACGCGGGTGGCGATGACCGGCACTTCACACGCCGAGGCTTCGATCGCCGCCACACCGAAACTTTCCTGGCAGGTGCTGGGCATGACGAAAATATCCGTGTTCCGCATCGCCGCCATCATCCGCTCGTGGGGCAGGCGACCGGGAAATTCGACTTTATCGGACAATCCCAGTTCCGCCACCCGCTTCCGCAGCGACTCGGTCATGTCCCCCTTGCCGGCCAATGTCAGTCTTGCTTCGGGACAGGCGGCGGCCACTTTAGCGAAGGCTTCGACCAAGACTTCGGGTCCATATTTTCGTTCGAGATTCTTGAAGAATCCCAGTCGGACCAATCGGGATGGCGCACTTTGAAAATTGGGTGGCATGGGCGTCTCGCCCGTGCTTTCCATTGGAAGAATGCACGGGCGAGACGCCCATGCCACCCAATTTTCAAAGTGCGCCATCCCGATTGGTCCGACTGGGATTCTTCAAGAATCTCGAACGAAAATATGGACCCGAAGTCTTGGTCGAAGCCTTCGCTAAAGT
>JANXVV010000150.1 GCA_025351525.1 Humisphaera sp.
CCGAAGGCACGCTTTTTTGATCCGAAAAACGCGTGCCTTCGGCACAGCCGCTAAAAACATGCGGATTTCAGAATGACGACTCCATTGCTTTCACCCCTTCGAGTTTTGTTTGCCGGCAGCGGTGAGTTCGGCCTGCCCACGCTCAAAGCCCTGCTGGAAGCGGGGCATGAAATCACGCAAATCTACAGCCAGCCAGACCGCCCCGCCGGTCGGGGACGGGTACTCACCCCCACGCTGATCGCGCAATTTGCGTTGGAGCGCGGCTTGGCTCTCATCCGCACCGAAAACCTGAACGCTGAAATTCTCCCCGCCGCCGATCTGTTGGTCGTGATCGCCTTCGGTCAGAAAATTTCCCCGGCGGTGGCACATCACGCTCGGCTGGGCAGCGTGAATCTGCACGCGTCCCGGCTGCCGAAATATCGTGGGGCGGCTCCCATCCACTGGGCGATCATTCGAGGCGAGACGGTCACCGGGAATTCGATCATCCGCCTGGCCGACAGAATGGATGCCGGCTTGGTGCTGGGTCGATCCACCGTCGCCATTCTCGAAGCGGAAACAACCGGTGAATTGCACGATCGCCTCGCACTGGATGGAGCGACTCTAATGCTTCGGGTGGTCGATGAATTGGCGGAGGGTCGTGGGGTGGAATCGCCGCAGGAAGATTCGATGGCGACACTCGCGCCAAAGCTGTCGCGAAAGACATCAACACTCGACTGGTCCCAACCTGCCCCCACCGTCGCACGGCTGATCTGCGGGCTATCCCCCTGGCCGGGTTGCCGGGTGCGGCTGCTTGATTCAAAAGGCAAAGAAACCGCCCGACTCACCCTGCTCCGCGCCAGGATCACCCCATTTGAATCTGCATCGCCCGGTGAGATCGGTGCCGATGGGCAGGTGGGCACCGGCCACTCCACCGCGATCGAAATTCTTGAGATCCAACCCGAAGGCAAGCGGCCCATGAGCCTTACCGATTTCAAAAATGGCCGCGAATGGAGACACGGAATGCGGCTGGAGTCCCTCGCATGACCGCGCGCGATCTGGCCCTCTTTGAACTCGATCAGCGCGCGCTCCCCGGTTGGGATCCGGAAGAAATGCGCCCTCCCCGCCGAAGCGCCGCCATCGACCCGCGCGATCTGGCGCTCGCGGAACAAATCCTTGTCGGCGTGATTAAAAATCAACTGCTCCTCGTGCATCTGATCGAGCAATATTCCGGGCGCAAGCGAAAGAGCATCGATCCGGTGGTGCAGAAAATTCTGGCGGTCGGATTGTACCAATTGCATTTTCTGGATCGCATCCCCGCGTCGGCGGCGGTGAATGAGGCGGTCGAGCAGGCCAAGCGTTTTGGCCGCACCAAAGCCGCCGGGTTTGTGAATGCGATTTTGCGGAAGGCGACAGCCGGTCCATCGGTGGTCGAGCCGTCGAATCACTGGAATCAGAATCCCTCACTGCCGGCCTATCTTCGGCTCTCTCATCCCGCCGATTTATTCGATCGCCTGGTCAAATTGCTTGGCAATGCCGATGTGATTCGGTTCTGCGAGCACGACAATCGCGAGCCGCCCACGATCGTGCGACTGCTTCCGGGCTTTGCAGCCACCGACCTGGAAACGCCGGACGTCACAATCACGCCGCACGAACAGGCGGGAATGTTTGTCGTCACCCCCGCCAAAAAAGCGTTGCTGGAAAATTGGTCGCGGCGACAATTGGCACAGGTGCAAGACCCGACCGCCGCCGGTGTGATCGGCCACTGCCCGATCGAGGCGGGCCAATTACTACTTGACCGATGCGCGGGTTTGGGAACGAAGACGATGCAGTTGCGCGAAAAGCTCGGAGAGAACGGCAGAATTGTGGCGATGGACCCGTCCACCGATCGCTGCCGAATGCTTCGATCGCTATTGGCGGAACGCAAAATCACCAACATCGAGGTACATGAATCGGGTCGGCTGGCGGACGTGCCGAAATTGGCTGATGAATCGTTCGATCTGGCCTTGGTGGATGTCCCGTGCAGCAATAGCGGTGTGTTGGCGCGGCGTCCGGAGGCTCGCTATTCTCAATCCAGCGCCGCCCTGATTTCGCTGGAGAAGTTGCAGGCGGAAATCATGGACGACACCGCCGTTCACGTTCGCCCGGGGGGACACCTCGTCTACAGCACGTGCAGCATCTGGCCCGAGGAAAATCAACGGCAGGTGGATCGCTTCCTCAACCGACATCCGGAATTTTCGCGATTGAAAGAGCAGGCGACCCTTCCCAGCCTGTCGCCTGACACGGCGAAGTATCACGACGGTGGGTACTGGGCGGTGCTGCGCAGAAATTGAGATTCTTTTGGGATTCCGCTTCTTTTTGAGGTCTGGGAAGACGGCTTTGTTCGTCGTAGCATGGGCTACGCGATCCGTTCTCGCCGAATTATCTCCAGCGACCGGCCCAAAAACGTCGTCATCACCGCCAGCGCCGCGACGAACAGGCCGGCCAGAACGCACATCATCGCCGCGCCGGGCGCGCCCCATGACGTCACGAATAAAATTCCGAGCAGCGTCATATCCAACATCGCCAGCAGCAGGCTGGTGATGATGGCCCAGCGCCTTCGCCGCAATACAAAGATCGCCAGCACCAGATAGAGCATTCCCGGCACGATGAACAGGAGGGAGAAGATGATGTAGATCAACCCCGCATCGCGGCCGGCACCGGCCGTGTTTTGTCGACCGGCATAGAGGGAAATCGCGCCGAGCGTCAATGCCGCCACGCCGATAAATCGACCGGACAGCGCGGCCTGTTGAAACGAGCGCAACTCGCCGCTGATCTCCGTCACCGCACCGGATTTATTGCTGGGGGCCTTGCCCATAAGCCCCTCCCGTATCCGGTGGATTTTGCGGCTGCGGGGCCAAGGGTGGCGGGGGCGGCGGAGCGGCCCACTGCCAACCGGTTTGGCTCTGCGCGGGTTGTATCGGAACGGCGGGCGGAGCGTTGTACGCCGTCTGATTATAAATGCTGCCGCCCGCCGGTGGATTGCCGGCCTGATACGCCTGCTGTTGCTGCATGTACTGCCAATACTGAGCCTGATACGCCGCCTGCATCTTCCGGAGATACGGGATGGCTCGCAACGCCTGAATCAAAAAGTAAACCTGCAATCCGTAGACGGCAATGATAATTCCATTGATCGCCCCCGCACTCGCCTGGCCCCGCGTCATTGCGTAGAGCGTATTGAGCACGAGGTAGATCAGAATCAGCCCCGATACCACGATGCCCAACACGATTGGGGTGGTGGTTCCCCGCCGTAAAAAACCGGCGATGACCAGTTGCAACACACCGCCGAAGATGAAGAGAACCCCAAATACACCGGCGACGATCTTCCAATTCATTCCCGGCGGAAGCGGCGGCAAACGCTGGCCGCCCTGTGCCGCCAACTGCTCCATGGGCAGGAAGGCGAATGTTCCCATGCACAATCCCATGACCACAACCAAGGCTCCAAGGATGAACATCAGCAGTGAGGCCCGTCTTGCCGAAGCCATCGGATTGGGCGGCACCGGTCCCGTTTGATAATTCATATCGTTCAACGGCGGAATCCCCATCGGCGGGGGTGGAAAAGAACCGGGCTGCGGATTCGGATTCTGACTCATGGGTTTTTGATTCTAAGGATGCAAGGTAAGATTGAACAGAGTCATCTTTAGCTTGTATTGCGATGGGCGCAGTGCCATCGCATTTGGCTCTCCGGTCCCCTCCCCCCATGTACTCATGGGGGGAGGGTTAGGGTGAGGGGTTTTTTCTGCATGATGAAAATAGGTGAGATGTCTCGACTCGGTAAAAGAAAAAAGCAAGACCCCTCACCCTAACCCTCCCCCCGGAGTACCGGGGGGAGTGGACTGGAAAATTCAAATGCGACAACCGAAAAAAATGCGCGGGATCCTAAAGCAATGGGGACCGATCCTCCGCGATGCGGTCATTGCGATGGTTGTTGCGGTTGTGGGGTGTATCGGTGCCGCGCCCTCATCCGCCGCTGAAACACCCCGGCCTAACATCGTCTACATTCTCTGCGACGATCTCGGCTACGGGGACGTGAAGTGCATGAACCCCGACGGCAAAATCGCCACCCCTCATGTCGACGCATTGGCTGCCGACGGAATGATCTTCACGGACGCCCATTCCAGCTCATCCGTCTGCTCACCGACGCGTTACGGAATTCTCACCGGCCGGTACAACTGGCGATCCAGGCTGCAATCGGGGGTGCTCGGGGGATATTCGCCACCGTTAATTGAACCCGGGCGATTGACCGTGCCCGCGCTGCTCAAACAGCATGGATATCACACCGCCTGTATCGGCAAATGGCACCTCGGCATGGACATGCCCCTGAAGGCTGACGCCAAACGGCCCGGTGACGCAATCGCCTACACGGGTTGGATGATCGACTATGCGAAGCCGATTGGCCGCGGTCCGATCGCCGTCGGGTTCGATGAATATTTCGGGATCAGCGCCTCGCTCGACATGGACCCGTTCGTCTTCATCGAAAACGATCGCTTCGCGAAAGTGCCGACCGTCGAAAAAAAGTTTGTCCGCAACGGTCCGGCGGCGGACGACTTTGAAGCCGTGGACGTGCTCCCCAGGTTGACGGCCAGGGCGGTGGACTACATCGGTCGGCGCAGCGCGGATGCGAAATCGGGGAAACCGTTTTTTCTGTACCTTCCCTTCAGCGCGCCGCACGGGCCGATCGTGCCGACGCCGCAGTGGGCGGGCAGGAGCGGCATCAACGCCTACGCGGATTTCGTGATGCAGACCGACGATAGCGTGGGACGGGTGCTGAAGGCATTGGACGATGGAGGCATCACCGAAAACACACTCGTGATTTTTACGAGCGATAATGGTTGCTCACCCGTCGCCAACATCCCCGAACTGCTGGCCAAGGGCCACAATCCCAATTACCTTTTTCGCGGACATAAGGCGGATATCTGGGACGGCGGGCATCACATCCCGTTCATCGCCCGCTGGCCCGGGCATGTGAAGCCCTCGAGCCGATCAAATCAGCTCATCTGCCTGACCGATCTGATGGCCACGGTGGCCGACCTTTTGGATCAGAAGCTTCCTCCCACCGCCGGGGAAGACAGCGTGAGCCTTCTTCCCGCACTGCTTGGAAAAGACAAAACGCCGCTGCGCGAAGCGGTGGTGCATCACTCGATCACCGGGATGTTTGCCATCCGGCAGGGTCAATGGAAATTGGAATTGTGCGCCGGTTCCGGCGGGTGGAGCGACCCGAAGGATCCCGCCGCCGTGCGACTGGGCTTGCCGCCGGTGCAGCTATACGACATGGCCAACGACATTGGCGAGAAAAATAATGTTCAATCCGCCAACCCGGAGATCGTTCAACGGTTGACGAAGCTGTTGGAGAAATATGTCTCCGAGGGCCGCAGCACGCCGGGTACACCGCAGAAGAACACGGTCGAGCCGAATGTGTGGAAGAAGCCGCCGCTGAAGAAGCCTGATGGCGATTGAGATTGGCGCGGTCGCCCCGAGCCCTCCGGCAACTGATTTTCGGGAGTGCCGACCCTTTGATGAATCGAATTCACGCCGGGATCGGAGCCGTAGGAAACGACCCGGATTCCGAATGGGGCTACTCCTTGCG
>JANXVV010000259.1 GCA_025351525.1 Humisphaera sp.
GCCGGGCCGGCGGCGACGGAGTGTGGAGAATTTCTGACGCGTGCGGAGCCATGACGCGACAGTGAAACATAACTCCGGGCAAAGCGCAAGTTAAGATTGTGTTAATCTTTTCGGCCTGCGGCGTGTCGGACAGTAATGGCATCATGCCCATGGCCGTGGTACTCCACGGCATTGACTGGTACTCCGGTCAACCAGATAAGAGCGAAGCGATCTTTCTTCATGGAGCGTTAAAAGAGCGCTTCGCTTTGGCTTGGGTCGATCAGAGTACCGATCAATATCGCGGAGTACCGCAAACATGGGCAAGATGCCCATGCCACGATAAAGCCGCCGATGCCACTCACTTACATACAGTCTTAATTCTTCTTCCCCGCCCCCGTCCACGCATCCGTCCGGAACGGCGACGCCGGAAGCCCTTCCTTGTTGTACAAATTGCAATCCGGGTTATTCGCCCATCCATACCGCACGGCGGCGGGATTGGCGACGCTCGTACTCCACACCGCGATAGAATCTCCAATGATCCGCGCCTGGGCCGGCATGAATTTCATATCCTCACCCGCAATCGTGAATCCATGCAATTCAGAGGCGGGCGATTCCTGCGGCACGTTTGGTTGCGTCGAAGGATGCGCGCCGATCTTCAAACCGCCGCCAATATTCGCCAGGGTCACGCGGATGCGGTCCCCCTCACGGTTCATCGACTGATAGGTCGGACCGCTGTAAACCAGCTCCTTGTGATACGCCACCTTCTCGGCCGCCAATGCCAAACGGTGTCCGACATCCATTTTGTCTTTTGGGTGAATGTCTTCGGCCTGTCCGACATCAATGATGACCGCCTCGCCCGTGTTCGGCAGCGAGAGCGTCATGTGCTGCGCCTCACGCAGCCCCGGCCATCCACCACTGTCCTGAACTGCCTCCGCCTGACGCGGCATGAAGTTGGCGAGTTGCACCCAGATGAACGGGAAATCTTTTTCGTCGGGATTGAACTCCGTCCAGTGCTTCCGCCAGTCGGCGATCATGGCCGGGAAGAGCGTGCGATATTGTTGCGGCTGACCGGCGTTGGATTCACCCTGATACCAAATCGCCCCTTCGATGCCGTAGGGAATGATTGGGGCGATCATGCCGTTGTAGAGCACAGAACCGAGATTCGGATTGTTGTCCGGCGCGGCGGGATAGCGCGGCTGCGGATGCGCGGGTTTCGGTTGCGGCGGTGCAGGTTGACCGGCGGCCTGTGCGGCTTTGGCCTTGCCCTGCCATTCGGTCATGGCGACCTTCAACGCCAGGCCATCCGTCTCCTGCCATTTCTTGTCAGCCGCCTTCCACTTCGGAAGCACCTCGCTGGCGAACTTCGCCTTGGATTCCGCGAGATTTTCCTTTGTCGTGTTGAACGTGTCGGCGTAGGCCTGAATCTCCGGCTTGGCCGCCAGATCCTCCAGGCTCGTCCAGGCCTGTGCCGGGGTGCCGCCCCAGGAGGTGTGGATCAGCCCCATCGGAACGCCCAGATCCTGATGCAGATCGCGCACGAAAAAGTAACCGACCGCGCTGGTGTTCATCACCGACTCCGGCGTGCATTCCTCCCACTTTCCTTCGCAGTCCGCCAACGGCTCGAATGCCACTTTCTTCTTCAGATTGAAGATGCGAATTTTCGGGTAAGCAGCCTTGGGGGCTTCAGTCGCGGCGTTGTGAGTCCCGCGAAAACCGAATTCCATGTTCGACTGACCCGAGGCCACCCAGACTTCGCCCACGACAATGTTCTTGATCGTCACCGTGTTCTTACCCGCGACGGTCATCTCCAACGGCCCGCCCGCCTGCATCGGCGTGAGCTTGACCATCCACTTGCCATCGGCCCCTGCCGTGACGGATTGCTTCTGACCGTTGAGCGAAACCGTCACCGCTTCCCCGGCGGCGGCGGTCCCCCAGATCGGCAGTGTTTTACCGCCTTGCAGGCACATGTTGTCGGAAATAATCGCCGGCAGTTTGACGTCGGCCCGGGCATAGAGGCTCACCAGGGCGACGGAGGCGGCGGTGAGAAGAAGACGGTGGCGCATGCGGTTCCTTTCGGTGTGTGAATGACAGGTATTAGAAAGAACACCGGGGGCGGGGAATTGTTGAGAAGCGCGTTCTCAAGCCGGAGGCGGAAGGCGTAGCCGACGCACCGGGTTCTTCGGTGGGACTGCCCTGTCCGAAGAACCCGGGGCGTCGCCTACGGCTTCCGCCCTCGGCTTGTAAATTCATTCCATTAGCGCTGAAAGATGGCGGGGATACGGAGCTTGAATCACTCCCTTTTCGGTGATGATCGCCGTCACCAGTTCCGCCGGGGTAACATCGAAGGCGGGGTTGTGGATGTCGACATCGGTTGGGGCGGTTTGCCTGCCGAAACCGTGGGAGACTTCCCGGCCATCGCGCTGTTCGATCGGGATCTGATCGCCGCTCGGGAGGGCTAGATCGATACTGCTCGTCGGGGCGGCGACGTAAAAGGGGATGCCGAAATGCTTCGCCAGGATCGCCACGCCGAGCGTGCCGATTTTATTGGCGACATCGCCGTTGGCGGCGACGCGGTCGGTGCCGACGACCACCGCCGCCACCTTGCCGTCTCGCATCACCGTCGCGGCCATGCTGTCGCAGATGACCGTGACGGGGATGCCGTTTTGTTGAAGCTCGTAGGCCGTGATGCGGCTGCCTTGTAAAAGCGGGCGGGTCTCGTCGGCATAGACGTGAAACTTCAGGCCGCGCTCTTTACCGATGTAGACGGGGGCGAGGGCGGTGCCGAATTGGACCGTTGCCAGGCCGCCGGCGTTGCAGTGGGTGAGCAGGTTGATTTGACCGGTGGCGTCTTTCAGAGGTTCGAGGAGCGCGACGCCATGCTCGCCGATGGCGCGACAAACTCGATTGTCCTCATCGAGCATATGGATCGCTTCATCGAGTATTTTTTGCTTCGCGCTCTGGGGAGATTTGGCAGATTGTGCAACCCGGCGAACGCGGTCGATCGCCCAGAACAGATTGACGGCCGTTGGACGGCTGGTGGCGAGATACCGGCACACTTCCTCCAGTCGAACGGTGAACCGGTCATCGGGAGTAAGGTAGACTCCGAGGTAGACACCGAACGCCGCCGCGACTCCGATGGCGGGGGCGCCGCGAATGACGAGGCGTTGGATCGCGTCCCACATTTGACGCTCATCGGTGATGTTCACGTAGACGGTTTCGGTGGGAAGTTTCGTCTGATCGAGCAGGCGGGCGGCGGTGCCGGTCCAGGTGATGGTTTGGAGCATGGGAGGTTTCCCCCGGCGTGCCGGGGGCTATTTAGGGGAGGGAGTGCCGTCATCAATCCGCGCGGCGATATGGGTGCCGGTGGTGAATACCTGGGTGAGGGGAAGTACGGTGCCCAGCAACAGGGTTCCGAACACGGAGATGCCGATGGCGGCGGTGATCGGGAGCGGATACCTCGAACCGTTGGTAGGTTCGACGGCATCGCTGACCGGATCGCGCAGGAACATCGTCGCGATGATCCGCAGGTAGTACGCGGCGGAGATGGCGGCATTGATCATGATGATGACCACCAGCCAATTGTTCCCGCCGGAGAAGGCTGGTTTGATCAGGAGTACCTTGCCCCAGAACCCAACCGTCAGCGGGATGCCGATGAGGCTGAAACAGGCGACGGCCATGCACAATCCCAGGCCGACATGACGGCGGCCCTGCCCGGCGATGTCTTCGATGGTTTCCGCCGAGGTGCCGGCTCGACCGTCGCGGGCGGGGAGCAACATCAGCACCCCGAAGGCGGCGGCGTTCATGATTCCATAGGCGGTAAGGTAGAAAATCACACCCGCCAGCGCATCGGTCTGCACCGTGCTGCGATCCTGTCCGGCGGAGAGGTAGGCCCCGGCCAGCGTCGCGATGCCGGTGAGCATGTAACCGCTGTGGGCGACGGAGCTATAGGCCAACAGCCGTTTGAGGTTGGTCTGGAGTAGACCCAGCACGTTGCCGAACGTCATCGTCAACACCGCAATCACCCAAAGCAACTTCACCAGCGTGGCCGGTAAAGCCCAGGAGGAACCGCCGACGGCATAGAGGATTTTGATCAGGGCGACGAACCCACTGGTCTTCGGCACGAAGGAGAGGAACGCGGTCACCGGGGTGGCGGCACCTTGGTAGACATCGCCGGCATAGACATGCAGGGGGACGGCGGCGATTTTGAAGGCGAAGCCGGCCACCAGCATGATGACGGCGAGCAGTACCCAGGGTTGCATCGCGGTTTGAGCGGGGTCCGATTCGGAGGCAGAGGCGGGGTGAAGGAGTTGCGAGATCTGATCGAGTTTAATGCTGCCGGTCGTGCCGTAGAGATAGCTGAAGCCGAAGACCATGATGGCAGCCGACATCGCCCCGAGGAAAAAGTATTTGACCCCCGCCTCCTGTGCCACCGGATTCGGGCGGGAAATCGAGACCATGATATAGGTGGGGATGCTCGCCAACTCGATGCCCAGAAACAGGAGGATGATGTCGTTTGCGCCGGCGACGATGAAAATACCGCAGAGGCTCAGCAGCATCAGCCCGTAAAATTCACCCGTCTCCTGCCCTACGTTCATCGCACTGTTGCCCGTGCCCTCGGCATTCGTCGGCCAGGCCAGCAGCAGAAGCATGATGCCGACGCCGGCCACCAGCAACTTGATGTACTGGGCGAAGTGGAAGATGCGGAGGGTGCCGCTGAGATCGGTGAGCGTGTGAACCGAGGCGTTGTCACCTTGCTGGCGACCCAGTTGAATGGCAAAGACGACGATCATGGCGACCAGCGCAAGAATCGGCACCCGCTTTCGCGTGGCAACCTTCATCGAGCAACCGAGCAACATCAACACGCAGGCGACGGTGCTGAGAATCAGTTCGGGCAGAAGTAGTGAAAAGTATCCGGTCATATCGAAGACTCTGTTATTTTTAGTAACCAAGTGGCATGGGCGTCTCGCCCATGTCTTTGTTTTTTTGACAAGGAAAATACATGGGCGGGACGCCCGTGCCACCTTAAATCATCAATCCGCAGCCGCGAAACCCTGTGAGGTTTGCATCTTCGCGGGCTTCTGCACCAATTCGACCGCGGGAAGAATGGTCTTCAGAATCGCGTTGGGCATCACGCCGAGTATCACGATCGCCAGTGCCAAAGGAACGAGGATCGCGATCTCGCGAGCGTTGATATCACCGGGAACGGTGTGGGCCTTTTCCCCGCCATGGGCGTCGCCGTGACCGTGATCGAGCTCGGGCGTTTTGAGCGGGCCCCAGATCACGCAGGCGACCATGTGAAGCATGTAGACCGCGCCGAGGATGACCCCGAGCGCTGCAAACACCCCATACTTGATGCCGAGGGTATGGCTGGTAAACGCGCCGAGAATCGTGAGAAACTCACTGGTGAAACCGTTCAGCCCCGGCAGGCCGATGCTGCTCATGGCAAACAGCACGAAGAAAAAGGCGAGGACCGGCATCCGCTTGGCGAGACCGGAAAGCTGGTTGATGTCGCGGGTGTGGTAGCGGTCGTAGATCATCCCGATCACGAGGAACATCGCCCCGGTCGAGAGGCCGTGGTTGATCATGTAGAGGACCGAGCCCTGAATGCCAATGCTGTTGAGGGCGAAGAGGCCCAGGATGCAGAAACCCAGGTGCGAAACCGAGCTGTAGGCGACGAGCTTCTTGATGT
>JANXVV010000281.1 GCA_025351525.1 Humisphaera sp.
GGCCACCACGCGAAAGGCTTCTTCGCTGTAGTCGATATCCAGCGCGGGTTTCGTAGATGCCGTCTCGGTCGTTCGGAGGTTTGCACTGGGCTGTTCGGCGGACGAACAGCCGGCCATGAGAATGGAAGACAGCGCGACGAAAGTGGCGAATGCGAAGAACGTCTTCATATGAAAACTCCGGATCAAAGCGATTCCTCTTCCTGATCCACTTCATTCAGATACGTCAGCGCCCGCTCCAACTCGCTCTTCAGATGCCTTACGCGAAGAAGACTTTTCACCCGGGTCAGCAACTCGAATTTATTGACGGGCTTGCTGACGAAATCATCCGTGCCGCACTCCGACGCTTTTTCGATATCGCCGAGCTCGTTGAGGGCGGTGACCATCAGGATTTGAATATCCCGGGTGGCCGGATCGCTTTTGAGTTTCTGGCAGACTTTGAACCCGCTCATTCGCGGCATCATGATGTCGAGCAGGATCAGGTCGGGGTGATGCTGGCGCACTTTTTCGAGCGCATCCACGCCGTCGACGGCGGTGACGAGTTTGACGGGAAGGGATTCCAAAAACGCGAGCAACAGCTCGACGTTTTGCGCATTGTCGTCGACGATCAGCACCGTCGACTGCGGCAAAAACGATTCGTTGTTCGGGGGTAACGCGGGATTGGCATCAGCCATAGGGGATAGCTCCATCAACGGGACGGGTCGACTATAAGCCTGTGGGTTTGGGGTGTAAAGGTTTCAGAGCCGGCGTTTGAACGGTTGCATCGTGCAAGAGACATCTACTTTCAGAATTACCCTCTGCTTGTCAGTCTCCGGCGTCGCTCATACACTTGAAGGCGACTGATGTCCATGAATCCCGATGGAGAAAGAATGACCCCCGGCATGACTGAAACGATCCCCGCCATTGAGCCGACCACTGATGTGATTCTTCGTATCCGCAGGCAGGATGGGCCGGACCAACCGGCGCGATGGGAGGAATTTTCCGTCCCGCGACGCCCGAACATGAACATCATCTCCTGTCTGCAACATATCGCGGCGTATCCCGTGACGACAGAGGGCAAAGCTACCACGCCACCGGTATATGACAGCGGTTGTCTGGAGGAAGTGTGCGGCTCCTGCACGATGATCATTAACGGCACGGTTCGCCAAAGCTGTTCGGCACTGGTGAAAAAGATCGAGACTCCGGGCGAGCCGATCACTCTCGAGCCGATGACCAAGTTTCCGCTGGTGCGCGATCTTTTCGTCGATCGGCAAAGATTGTTTGGCGATCTGATGCGCGTGAAAGCCTGGGTGCCGATCGATGGCACCTACGATCTGGGCAGCGGCCCACCGATCTCACTTGAATTGCAGGAGGAACGTTATCCGCTGTCCCGCTGCATCAGTTGCGGATGCTGCCTGGAGGCCTGCCCGCAATATACGCCTACTAATCACTTCGTCGGTGCGGCGGTCATCAGTCAGGCCCGGCTGTTCAATGACCATCCGATCGGTAAGGCGCTGAAATCCGAGCGATTGAACGTGTTGATGGAACCCGGTGGCGTGGCCGACTGCGGAAAAGCCGGGAACTGCGTGGAGGTCTGCCCGAAGGAGATTCCCCTGCTGGAGAGCATCGCCGCGGTTCAGCGACAGGCGACGGTGCAGGCGGTGAAGAATTTCTTCTCGAAGTAGAGCGTCAGTTCAGTTTGTAGTGTGAACTTAAGCGGTTTTCACGTTGGTGTAGCAATCGTCCTGATTTGATAGCCGTGTGCGGCAGCCCCGGGGCTTCCGCCCACGGCTATTAAATCTTTGTACCAAGTCGAAAAGTGCTTAGGCACTACGGGTTGCGAACCGGGGCAGTTGTCGCGCCGACTTTCTTCGTCGCATCATCCAGCTTTCGCTCCAAGTCATCTTTTTGTTTGCTCAACGCATCGATCTGGGTTTGCATGGCCATCAGATTGGTTTTGAACTTGGCGACGTCCGCTTGCGCGGCCGTGTTTCGGGCTTCCAAATTCTTCACGCTTGCCTGCGTGCGATTTAATTCTGCGGCGGTTTGATCGTTGGTGGCCTTGGCGTCCTTGAGTTCTTTCTGCGACTTCTGCAACGCGATTTTAGTCTCTCCCCATTGCGTCTCAGTTTGCGAGGCGCGACTTTTTGCCCCCTCGAAATCCGATTTGGCTTTTTCGAGTTGCGCCGTCGAATCTTCCAATTGCGCTTTCAATTCTTCACGATGGGCATCCGATTGGGTCATCCTCGATTTTAAGTCATCCCGTTCGCTCAAGACCTGGTCGAACTGCTTCTGCTCGACGCAGCCGGAGATTAAGGTGAGGCAAAGGGCTCGAACGGTCCACTTCATTCCAAAACTCATTTCTAGATTCCTCTTCTGCAACGGTTCGTCCAATTCGACAACGGCGACGGCAACTTACAGCCCGCCCGTCACTCGTGCAATTTTCCCATTGCACGGGATCGTGTCGCGGATTGATTCGCGAGCCATTTTTCCCAGAGTGCATCCTCCGCAATATCGACCGCGCCCCGACTCAATGCCCAGGCGACGAATCCTTCAGGCGCGGACGAAACCGCATGGATATTCGCCGACTGGATCGATCGGATCGCCTGCCAGTCGCGCAAGCCCGTAAGATTAGCGCCGCGAAGGTCGGCCCGGTCCAAACTCGCACCGGTGACTTTTACCTTGACGAGTCGGGCTTGGGTTAAATCGACATCGGATAATATCGCATCGGTCAGGTCGGCGGAGGTGAGGTCTGCATCGCGAAGGTTTGCCGATCGCAGATTGGCCCCGCCAAGGTCGGCTTTGCGCAAAACCGCTCCCTTCAAATCCGCGCCTCTCAAATCGCCTCGGCGGAGATCGGCGCCGATCAGCTTCACCTCCTGCAGATACGCATTAGAGACATCCACTCCGACAAGCGATACACGATCTTCATTCAGTTCGTGAAGCGCTTCGATTCGCCCGCCGTTGCCTCCTTTGCCCTGTGCAGTATTGATGACCTGCCAGGCCAGATAGTGCTTTTGCCGCAACCGATCGCCGGTGCCGGCGAAGTAGAAAATCACGGCAAATAGAATGGAGAAACTCCCCGCGTATTCGAGCACCTCGAAAATCGACCATTTGCCGAGAGCGTACGCGGCCCATTCCCCCAGCCAGTTGGCATAGTAAAACGGGACCAGATACTTGCGGGGGGCCTTGCTCTTAAACTCCTGCCATGGCACAGGCGGATGACGATGCTTTACGACGAAAGGCATGGTTCCATTTCACCTACCAGCGGTTTATTTCGCAAGCCGACGGCGAAGTGTAGCCCGGAAAATTCAGATGAAACTGGAGGTCAAGAAAACACGAAGTGAAACCACTACTGCCCGGTCATTTCGCGAACAATATCGTGGCTGCGGGCAGCGTGAGATTGTTGGCCAGGAATTTCAATCGCCTGTCCGTTGGGGGATCAATGAAGCGGATCGGTCGCAAGGTGTCGGGATAGCATCGTGTGTTTTGGCCGCCGTCATCCGCAACAACACGGGGATTCCGACGCGCACGTCGAGCATCATGTGCGCTTTGATCCCCGCCTTGCGTCTGCGGAATTGCGCCCACCGAAACAGTTTGAGGCACAGATCGATGGTCGTCGAATCCAGCGCGTAGACGTTGCCGTATCCCCCTATCGATCCATAAGCCCCTCCTCACTTCGCCCTCAGCAACAAGACCGGCACATTGATTCGATGCTGCACTCGGCTGGCGGTTGTGCCGAAGAATAAATCCCCCAGCAATCGATGCCCGTGCGTGCTCATCGCCACCAGTTCGCAACCTCGTCGGCCAACCCATTTCACGATCTCTTCCACCGGCTCTCCAAATGCCAGTTCGGCTCGGGTGACGATCCCTTCTCGCTCGAATTCCTCGCGCACTTTGAAAAGGTAGGCTTTGTCTTCTTCCACTTCCGGGCTGACCGCGTCCGGGCCGAACGTTCTCGCCGCCCAGCCATCGGCTACGTGGAGTAAAACGACCTGGCTACCCAGAATCTTCGCGAGGGATTTGATGTGTTGAATGATCGCTTGATCGGTCGGTGTGGCATCGAGGGTGACGAGGATGGATTGGTACATTTTTTTCCACGGTAAAGCGAACGTAAACAGGCGCGCTTAGGAACGGGCTCGAAATAACTTCCGCATGAGGTTCGGGTGCCACAGGTCGCGGTACTCCGAGACCTGTGCCGGCTTGGCCGAAAGACACAGGTCTCGGAGTACCGCGACCTGTGGCACCCATCTCAGACCCGGAAGTTATTGCAGGCCCGTTCCTAAGCGAAGCGTTTTCCACTTGACGCGGTTTACCGGCGTAAACGCCGGGCTATTTGACGAGTGCGCCCATCGCCTGTTCTTCAAACAGCGCCAGCAGATCATCGGTGGCGTACCGCTTCGTAAAATCGTGGAACGATTCGTTTGCATCCTCGCGATAGTCCTGGTGGGTGCGGAGCATCCGTTCGATCAGGGCGGGGGCATCGGTGGCGACGACATTGGTGAACACCTGCCGGCCGATGTCCTGCCGTTCGCCGTAACCGCCGCCGATGAAAACGTGATACCCCTCGACCATCTCCTCGCCGACTTCCACCTTCGTTCCCAGCAGCCCGATATCGCCGATGTAATGCTGCGCGCAGGAATTGTGGCAACCGGTGACATGGATGTTCACCGGCGTGTCGATCGTCAGACGCGCATCCAGATAATCGGTGATCTCCAGGCCGTGTTTTTTGGTGTTGGCATTGGCGAATTTGCAACCCGCGCTACCGGTACAGGCCACCAGCGCGCCGCGCACACTGCTGGCGGACCAGTGCAGGCCGAGCACCTCGAGTTCTTCCTTGACTGCGGGAATTTTCACGGCGGGGATGTCACTGAGGAGCAGGTTCTGCCAGACGGTTAGCCGGATCGACCCGCTGCCATGCCGATCGGCGATGTCGGCCAACCCGCGAAGCTGATGGCTGGTCATGCGGCCCACCGGCAGCACCACGCCGACATAAAACAGACCGGGCTGTTTCTGGACGTGGAAACCAACGTGCCCGTGCGGCATCACCTTCGGGCGCGGCTCGCAGTCGGACAACGGCAGGCGGTTGAGCTTGCGGTCCAGATGCTTTTCCGTCTTTTCGATGAACCAGTCGAATCCGTGCTTGTCCAGCACGTACTTCAGGCGCGCCTTTTTGCGGTCGGTCCGGTCGCCGTGCTCAATGAAAGTCCGCACGATGGCGGAGGCGACGGAGACGCATTCGTCGGGCGTCAGCAGGATACCTGTGTCACGCGCGAAATCTTTGTGACCGGTGATGCCGCCGAGCGACAGCCGAAAATAAACGCCGGCGGGGACGGCTTTGCCCGCGCCGATTTGCACGGCTGAGAACCCGATGTCATTCGTGTCTTCCAGCGCGCTGATCGTGCCGCCGCCGTCGAAGGCGATGTTGAATTTGCGGGGCAGGCCATACATCTCGCGATGATTGAGAATGTGATAGTGCATCGCGCGGGCGAGCGGGCGGGTGTCGATCAATTCCTGACGGTCGATGCCGGCGGTCGGGCTGGCGGTGATGTTGCGGATGTTGTCCGCACCCGAACCCCGGGCGATGATGCCCAGATCGCAAAGCCCTTCCAACACATTCACCGTATCGAACGGTTTGATCTGTCGAATCTGGAGATTGGCCCGTGTGGTGACATCGGCATATTCTCCCCCGAAATTTTCCGCGAGTGCGGCGATGCCCCGGAATTGAAAGCTGCTGGACATCCCGCCGTGAATCCGCAGGCGGCACATGAATGAATCCTGCGCCGGGGCGACGTAGAACATGCCCTGATATTTGAACACCAGCACGTCGCCGCCCTTGGGAAACTTGCCTTCCTTTGCGTGCTGAACGACGCGGTCCCATAAATCGAGCGGAAAATTGTCGCGCTTGGATTGCTCTTCAGGGCAGAGTTTCTTCCCATCGGCCAGGAACCGATCCTGGGCCACGCGATGGATCACCTCCGGCCCCACGACCAGTTCGCCCCCGCGCGATGGGGCGACGGGCAGGCCCATGGTGCCGGAAAACGTCGGCACGGTTTGCATCAACCCCGAGCCGGCCGCGAAACCTTGGAGGTACTGCTTTTGTTCTTCTGTGAATTCCTCTTCAGCCATAGCGCCATCCGGGTGGACCTTCCCACTCAAGCTAATAACAAGCGGGGTGCCAGCAGGTGCGCAGAGCTTCAAATGAAGGGGAAAGCTGTTTATAGGGCGATTGGCGATTAGTTTGTGCGCAGGAAAAACGCGAGGTTGAGGGAATGCGGGATTTTTGAGCAGCAGCCATTGATGTAATGGATGTTGTGGCCGCATACAAAGCGCGCGAAAAACAAGGCGACGCGCAAAGATGTTGCTTTGGGCGTATAACACTTTCATGTCGCAATCGAATCTGAATGAACGCATCGCGACTCTCGAACGCCGATTGGCGGGCATCGAAGCGCACCTGGGAATTGCCGGAAAACTCCCGCTACAGGAGCAGATTTCCTGGGGTGCGACCGTACCTGAGCGATCGATTCTGACTTCACCCCCGCCATTGCCGATTCAAGCGATCGAGGAGACGCAGGAGGTCGCCTTTGTTCAGGCTGAGGAAGATGTTTTCCCCGGCGATATTCCCGAGGTTACGACCCCCGAGTTTCATCCAACACATCAACCGCCCCCATTGCCGGTGGAGGTCATTGCGTATGAGCCATCGATTGCGCGTGCGCTTGCGGTGCAGAGCAATTTGGAGCAGGCGATCGGCCTGAAATGGGCGGGGCGAATCGGCGCGCTCATTCTGGCGATCGGCGCGGGCCTCGGGATCAATTTTGCCTACGAGCAGGGATGGTTCGGCGGACTGCCGGACAGCGCAAAGCTGGCGCTGATGTCACTGGCGGGGTTGGCGTTGATCGGCGCGGGGGAATGGGTTTTCCGACGGGTGAATAAAGTGTCCGCCGTCGGGCTTTACGCGGCGGGGGTCGCGGTATTTTTCCTCGTCAGCTACGCCGGTTTTGGATTCTACGGGCTCTACGCGCGCAACACGGCTTTCGTGCTGATGGGCCTCTCCACCGTGATCGGGGCGGCGGTGGCGAAGCGCGGGAATCTGGTCTCCATCGCGGTGCTTTCGTTGATCGGTGGAAATCTCGCGCCCATCGTGCTGCGCGGGCCCGCGCCCGATCTGCACGCCTTTTTAGTCTATCTGCTGATGCTGCAAATCGTCGCGCTGGTTCTGGCGGCGTGGGGCGGGGATCGCAAATGGTGGACGCTGCGCGGGCTGTCGCTCGCCATCAATGCGGGCTGGATAATCGCCTTGCTTTTGGATCCTTCGCAGCAATATGAAACTGCGGCGAAGCTCACGTTTCTTATGATCTCAACCGTTTTATATCAAGCCGAACTGGTCCTATCCGCCTGGCGAACTAAACCGAGCATCAAGGCAGAGTCGATCCGGAAAAATTTCGACGGCCATGATCTGGCCCTTCCCGGCGTCCTTTTCAGCATGTTGGTCACCGCCTGTCTGACAGCGGCGATCCTGATCGTCCTACAAATTTCATCAACCGCCGTTCGTGGATCATGGGTGCTGGGGGTTGCGGGAACCTGTGCGGCGCTTGGGTTTTTTTTGCCACGACGAGGCGGCACCGCGCTGCGGGCGATAGGCATCGGGTATCGCGTGCAGACCGCCACGCTTTTGGTCGTGGCGGTGCCGGTGTGTCTGACAGGGTTCGGCATCGAAATCGGCTGGATCGCTCTCGCCGTCGCCTTCGCGGTTTTAGCTTGGGCGCTCGAACTGCGCATCGCCCGAACCGCGGCGGTCATCACCTGGGGACTGGCAGTCGGTCATTGGTTCTGGCGATGGCAGTTGCTCGCAGGCGACGTGATCCCCTCATTCAGGCTCGGCGGCGTTTCATCGGACCTCGCGGTCGCGGCGATCCTCACACTGGCAGGCCATGGCATCTCCCTTTTTGTTGGCCGATCCCGCAGCGGGTTTGTGTCCGGCGATCGACTGCGATGGATTCCCACGATCGGCGCGACGCTGGTGTGGATGGGTGCATCGGTCGCGCTGCTCAGCCCTCTTGCCGCGACGTTGTCGCTGGTGGTGTATGCGTGGGTGCTGCTCGCGGGAGATACGTGGACCGACCGTCTCGGTGCCGCCGTTCAAGCGGTGGTGGTGCTGGGGGTGGCGACGGTCAAGTGGGTGTTCGTCGATCTGCTGGCGGACCGGTTGTCGGTGCATTGGTCGCCGACGGAACATGCGGCGGTGTTCAATCCGGCGATGGGCATCGGCGTGCTGATCGCCGTCTCGCTCGTCGCCATTTTCTGGTGGCGGCGGGAAGTGCTGCTATCGACGCTGCGGGAGTGGGGATTGGCGGGAACCGACGAGCGCGAAGTGACGCTGTTCCTTGCGGCACTGGTGATCGGGTTGATGTCGATCGGAATCAGCTTCGAGATCGAGCGCGGGATCGAGCGGGCGGCCCAACTATGGCGCGTCAAAACATGGCCGGCGGCACAGTTGAAACAACTGGCGTTCACGATGCTTTGGGCGGTCGCCGCTTGCGCGCAATTGTTGTTGGCGCGTTATGTCGAACCTGCACCGGCGAGGCGGCGATCATGGCTGGCGCGAATCGGTTGGATCCCGATGGCGCTGGCGGTGAAATTTTTACTCGTCGACTCACTGGCGTTCCGCATCGGTTCCGGGGTGTCGCCCGCACTTGTCTTTTTCAATCTGCAAACACTGGCGGCGATCGTGGTGCTGGGCGCGCTCGCGACGATTTGCTTTATCGCCGCCGAGTGCGACGTCAAAGCCCCCCGGCGAATCGCCGGGTTCCTCATCGTTCTCATTCTGCTCTGCACCGGTTTGATCGAGATCGACCGCCTGTTTGAAAAACTGGCGGGCAGCGGTGCGATGAGCCGTACTTCCGCGATGTTTGCCAAACAGGTGGCGACGTCGATTTTCGGCGCGGTCTTCGCCATCCTATCCGTGACGGCCGGGTTCTATTTCCGGTCCGCGCCGGTGCGATATCTGGGATTGGGAGTCTTTGCGATCACCCTGCTCAAAGTCGTGTTCGTCGATCTGGCGGGCGCGGGTCAGGGGTACCGCGTGCTGTCATTCCTGGGACTTGGATTGCTGCTGCTGGGAACATCGGTGCTGTATGGAAAGCTGAGTCCGAAACTGCTGCAGGAGTGAGGAAAACAGAGGATCTCTCACCTGGCACTGGCTTCCAGCCCGTGTTAGCGGGCCTAAACTAAAAAAGAATTTGATTTTAAAGCTTGTTTAGTCCACGAGCCGTCAACACGGGCTGGAAGCCCGTGCCACAATGGAGGTTGAAAAAATCACACCTGCATCACTTCCGCTTTTTTATGCTCGATCAGATCGTCGATCTTCGTCTCATACTGCTTCGTCAATTCCTGGATGGTTTCCTTCGCGCCCTTGGCGGCATCCTCGGTCATCACCGAACCCTTTTGCTCGGTGTCGACCAACTTGTTCGCATCGCGGCGGGCACTGCGAATGGAAATCTTCGCGGTCTCGGCAAACTGCTTGCAATGCCCGACCATCTGCAGGCGACGCTCTTGCGACATGGGCGGAAGATTGAGCCGAAGCTGCTTTCCGTCGCTGTGCGCGGTCAAACCCAGTTTGCTTTCACCGATGGCTTTTTCGATCGACTTTAAATCGCTCGGGCTGAACGGCTTGATGAGCAGTTGGGTCGCCTCGGCCACGCTGATCGACGCGATCGACTTCAACGGCGTCGGCGCATCGTAATACATCACCTGCAAATGCTCGACCAGCGCGGGCGAGGCCCGGCCGGTCCGCACCGCGCGCAGCTCATGCCGCATGTGCTCGATCGCCTTTTCCATGTGCTCTTCGCAGTCCATCAGAATGTCGTCGACAGGCATAAATACTCCTGATTGCACATTTTCAAAAACCGGTGGCATGGGCGTCCCGCCCGTGCATTTCTTAAGCCAAAACGCACGGGCGACCTCATCCACTCAATTCACTTCAAATCCCCGGCCTGCGGCACGATCTTGGTGCCGATGTTTTCTCCGCGCATCACCCGCGCAATATTCCCCGGCGTTTTCAGGTTGAACACCACCAGTGGAATTTTGCGCTCCATGCACAGCGTGATCGCCGTCAGGTCCATCACCTTCAACTGCTTCTCCAGCACCTCCGGGTAGCTGACGTTGTGATACATCTTGGCGTTCTTGTTTTTCTTCGGATCCGAATCGTAGATGCCGTCGACTTTCGTCGCTTTCAGCAACACATCCGCGCCGATTTCAGTGGCGCGAAGCGCGGCACAGGTGTCCGTCGTGAAAAACGGATTGCCCGTACCTGCCGCAAGGATCAGCGCCCGGCCCTTCTCCAAATGCCGTATCGCCCGACGGCGAACAAAAGGCTCGGCAACCGTCGACACATTCAACGCCGATTGCACCCGCGTCGGCTGCCCCATTTTTTCCATCGTCTCCTGCAGCGCCACCGCGTTCAGCACCGTGGCCAGCATGCCCATGTAATCGGCCGTGGCGCGGGGAATGTTGCCGTCCTCGGCGAATGTCGCACCGCGGATGAAGTTGCCGCCGCCGACGACAATCGCCAGTTCAACGCCCATCTGCACGACGTCGATGCACTGACGGGCGATGTTCTCCAGTTCGGTGGCTTC
>JANXVV010000294.1 GCA_025351525.1 Humisphaera sp.
AACCATCCGATTGGTCAGCGCGTGATTCAGCGAGAAGTCTCCGCTGGCCTCCCGATCGCTGCCGCCCAGGACGCCGTAGTCCGAAGCGTTGCTCGCGCTCTTCCCGTCCTTTTCAAAAATCCCCATCCTGGAAACCGCAAGTGGCTTGCCTTTGACTTTGACCTCAAGCACCGACGAATCCTTTTTGTCGCTGCGGACAAACAATGACGATTTCGACACCCGCGTCTTTCAGCACCGGGTTCTCGATCGATTTTCCCGCGAGGTCCAAAAGATGATCGATGGCGACGGCCACCATGGGTAAAGTCACCTTTTCAGGTACCGAATCGGCGGCCTACGCGGGTGTCGTGCCTAAGATCGCGAGGCAAAGTCGGCAGGACAATTTGTGCCTCTGAAATGCGTTCCCATGCTTTTAAAATTTGATTTGATCTTCGTCACGATGTCATCGGGATCGGAAACATGTTGACCCGCGACGCGACCAAAACTTTTTCGTCGGGGTACCACTCGGTTACGAAGCCAACCAACAGTGCCAGATCAGGTTTCCAATCGGTCGCGGCTCGACCGCTGATTCCGATACGCCACACCGGGCTTCCGCTTAAACCCGCGGGCATCTCGAACTGCTCGGAACCCAACGTCGACTTCATGTTGGCAGGGTCGAAGTCCAAGGCGAATTGGTGCGTTTTGAGATGCGGGGGAAGATTCTCCAACCGCTGCATCGCGCCGTAGGGCAGCGATTTGCTTGCCACGCCCGGACCGGCCCAAAGAAAGCGGCTCCGAACGCCCGGAAACCCGTGAGCAAAAAGATAGTCGGTGGATAGCCGCTCGGCGGTTTTGTCAGAGCGTTCGATGGGCCAGAAGTCAACGTCCTCGCGTTCAACGGCAAAATCCTCGGGAAGGTAAAACAACGCCAGATCGGACTTTGGTTCAATTTTAACCGGTCCACTCACCGGATAGGGCCGCTGGCCGTATCCGGCGGACAGCGCGAAACCCTTCGGAAATTTCGACGCTTCCGTGATGACGTGAAGCGCAGTGGCGATGGCGCGACGTCCGTCGACGATGCATCGGAGGCCGGACCCCACGTGCCGGCCTTCCAATTCGTCTACTATCCCAATAACGCTCGTAAGGTAAGGAAAGGTATACGCGGCCATTTTCGGAATGGTCGACAAAATGAACTGTTCCTTGTCCATCCACTAGCTCCGTCTTTGGGTCGGAAACAAATTACACTTCACGGCCCGCATCCTGTAATGCACGACCGATTCGAAGCCCTTCCTTAACCAACCGCTCGGCCAAATCTCGGGCGGTCTCCTGAATGGCCAGTTTTCCAATCGCTTTACGCGGAGGCAGTTCCAGCAGAATGTCACCACCCTCCTCGCCGGCCATGTCCGCCCGGATGATCACGCCCGCCTGTGTCGGGGAAAACGTGATCCCAACCACCACCGGGTCCACAAGCGAGCCTTCCGCCGGCCCATAGACGCGATAGGTGAAAAGTGACCACGCCCCCGAGTGGTTTGAGCCTTCACGGATTTTGACTTGGGAGTGAGCCTGTCTAACCGAACGGTCCAAATCTTGTAAAATCGCTTGGACCGAATTGTGGACCTCATCCCAGTCAATCAGATCAAGACGCTCCAGTCCCTCGATACGTGATATTGGAGAAAACATGACGGCAGGATCAACCATGGGGATCACTCCAATTGATTTATGTCATGGCAAGATGGCATCCAAGACCGCTTGAGTAAAGGGATGGCGCTGGCCGGTGCCCCGGTACGAAGCCCGTTCCTGCAGCTTTGCCTGGTCTACTTCGCCATCGTCTGTTACCGGGGCGAGCGTCGCATGACCTTCACGCCCGCCTTCCGCGACAATGTCCGGAAAAACTTTTAATCCATTGCGGCGCAGCATCACGACATCAAGCTGCCGTACCTTCTTACCGACTGGTGGAACCGTAAGTTCAATCGACAGCCCCGGCCTGCTGCCGGGCGAGCCGCCCAAATCCTTCTCGCGGGGCGTCAAGGCATCATCGGTCGCCGAGCCGAGTCGAAAGGCTATTTGCGCGGTTTCCATTCGCCTTTCTCCGACATACCGCACACATGATAGCATGATGCGAGTCGTTTGCGATGCCACCTCAGTAGCCTGCAAACAATCGAAGCCGGGCGATTTTCATCGCCCGGCTTCGTGAATTGCGTCGCGGCCGCGTGTAAGCCGATTTTTGTTTCCACCTCTTTCCTCGCGGATCGAAGTGAAGGCGATCATTTCTCTGGAGCGCGCGTTGCCGAGCGCCTCGGGATTTTCATCCCCGCAACCTACCCGCGGATCAGACGTTCAGGGCTGTGAACGGGGGCCTTGCGGCTCGTCTCCGCTGTTTGGTCTTGCTGCCGGTGGGGTTTGCCTTGCCGTCCGAGTCACCCCGAACGCGGTGCGCTCTTACCGCACCATTTCACCCTTACCGAAAGTGCAGTCAGTAGTCAGTAGTCAGTAGTCAGTAGAAAAGCCGCTGAGGCTCCCTTCAACCGACTACTGACTACTGACTACTGACTACTTCCCCCGGCGGTTTCTTTTCTGTTGCACTTTCCGTCGGCTTGGACCTGCCCTCGTTTTCACGCGACAGGCTTGCTCCGCCTTGACGTTATCAAGCACCGGGCCCCCCGGCGATCTACATCATCGCCGGGCCAGTTCGGACTTTCCTCACCCGGTTTGCAAGTAAACTTTCAAACCGGGCGCGACCGCCACTACAACCGCGACGCTTCAGAGTATACAGAAGCAACCTCAATTTTCGATACCGGTACATTTCGGATTTTTACTGCGAACTACAACCCACGCCACAACCAAATCGCCTGCGAAGGAACACGAAGAAGCACGAATAATACAAATTAAAATCGAATTCTTCCTTCGTGCTTCCTTCGTGTCCCTTCGTGGGAAAATCGCATCTCCCTCACGCCGCCGGTTTCAACATCTCCTTCACCGCCGGCTTCGTCGTCGGTGTCGTCGCCGCTCCCCGTGCCGCCGGCATCGGTCGCACTTCCACTGCTCCCAGTTTTTCCAGCGATGATTTCACCAGCGCCGCCGGGGCGACGACCACGATCGTGAACGCATCGGGCTTCACGTATTTGTCCATGACCGCCTTCACCTGGGCCGCGTTCACCTTGGCCAGCCGTGCGGGGTATTGATCGTAGTAGTCGATCGGGTAGTCGTTCAAAATTCCCTCCAGCCGCGTGCCGGCCTGGGCTTCGATCGTCTGCATTCCCATCACCATGCTGCCGGCGACGCGCAGTTTGGATTCGGTCAGTTCGGCGTCCGTCACGTTCGCATCGCGCATGCCGTCGATCACGTGGATGGCGGCTTCGATCGTCTCGGCCACGGCGTCGGGGCGGGTCTCGGTGACGACCAGAAAATCACCGCTATGGCGGCCCGGTTTGAACATCCCGCCGATGCCGTACACCAGCCCCTTTTCCGCCCGCACGTACTTCATCAGCCGCGAGTCGATTCCGCTGCCGGTCAACACCTGACCCGCCAGCGACCCGGCGAATTTGTCTTCGTTGTGCGTTCCGTACGCACGGATGCCCATGCGAATCGTCACGCCCTTCGCGTCTGGGCGGTCGATCAAAATGATCTTCCGCTTCGTCGTCGGTGCCACCGAAACATAATGCACCTTCCGCCATTTTTTCGCCGGCTCCCAACCCGCCAACAATTTCCCGGCCAGCTCCTTCCCCTTCTCCACCGTCACATCGCCCGCGATAACCAGCACCGCTTCATTCGGACGATAATACGTGTCGTAAAAAGCCTTCACATCTTCAATCGTCACCGCGCCCGCCGTCTGAGGCGTGGCGTGAAGGGCCATCACCGAACCCTCATAAATCGCCGCATTCAATTCATTCACCGCGACGCTTTGCGGCGTCTCTTCGGTCTGCAACAGATGGTTGACGATCTGATCCTTCACCTTCGCAAACTCCGCCGAATCCCAACGGGGATTCAACAAAATCTCCCGCATCTTTCCCATCGCAAAATCCAGTTTGTCGCTCGTGCTGGAACCGGCCAGGCTCGTGTAATCGCCGCCGTCGCTCACGCCGAGCGAAATGCCGCGAGATTCGAGATCATCGTTCAATTCCTCATAAGGCTGCTTGGCCGTGCCGTGACGAAGCATCTCGGCGCACATGGAGGCCAACCCTTTTTTATCCTCAGGTTCACTGTGCGACCCCCGCCGCATCGCCAGATTCCAACTGACCAACGGCAACCGGTTGTCGGTCATCACGATCACCTTCACCCCATTCACCTCGAGCTCCGTCCCCTTTTTAAATTCAGGTGCCGCCGCACCCTCCGCCAGCGGGGCGTGAGCGGGATACCCGATCGGAAAAGTCACCGCGCGCGGCACGATCGGTTTCGTCGCGGGCACCACCGGCGCATTGATCGCCGCATCCGCCTGCGTCGCGGCGGCCCGCGCATCCTTGCCCAGCGGATCGGGCTTCACCAGCAGATCCGTCGCCCGTTGCGGCTGCAAGTATTTCTCCGCCATCGCCTTGATATCCGCCACCGTCACCTTCTCCATCTTGTCCATCTGCGTGTTCACGCGGTTCGGATCGCCGCCGAACATCGCTTCTTCGCCCACCTGCGAAGCCAGCTTTTCCGCCGTCTCGCGCTCATGCGCCAAGGCCACCCGCCATTGCGTTTTCGCTTTTTTCAGCTCGTCTTCCGTCACGCCCTTGTCCCGCACCTCGGCGATCGCCTCCATCATCACCTTGCGCACCGCATCCGGATTTTTCCCCTGCATCACCCGCGCGTTGACAATGAAAACCCCTGCGTCTTCCAACGTCATTTCACTGGCACCCACCCCGACGCACAACGGTTTCTCGCTGCCGACCAGCAACCGATCCAACCGACTCGAACGCCCTTCCCCCAAGATCGTCCCGAGCAATGTCAACGCATAATGATCGTCCGACTTATATTGCGGCGTCTTGTACCCGATCATCAGCGCCGGCAACGGAACCCGCTGCGGCGTCTCCGCCTGCCGCATCTCCTTCTGCTCCGGTTCCACCGGAATTTCCCGATCGATTCTCCTGCCCTTCGGAATCCAGCCGTAGTATTTCTTCACGAGCACCCTGGCTTCATTCGGTTGAAAATCACCGGCGATAACCAGGATTGCGTTGTTCGGAATGTAGTACGTGTTGAAAAAATCCTGCAACTCATTCACCGCCGCCGCCTGCAGGTGTTCCATCACGCCGATCGGAGTCCACCGATAGCTGTGGGCGATGAAAGCGGTCTTCAAAAAATCCTGATACATCGTTCCATACGGCTTGTTCTGCCCCATCCGCCATTCCTCC
>JANXVV010000344.1 GCA_025351525.1 Humisphaera sp.
GCCGGACAGAGTCAGCGAGGCGGCGTTTGAGGTTACCGCGAGTGTGTTGGTGACTCGCAGGGTTTGCGGACTCGTAATCGTCAACGCGCCGCCTAACGGCCCGACTGGATCGAGGGTCAAACCGTTGGTTCCGGTGAGAGCCAGTGTGCCGGCGGTCCAGTTCAGGCGGGAAAGGTCGCCCGACAGATCGAGCATCGCGGCACTGATCGTTCCACCGGCCAGATTGATGGTGGAGAAAGTAGTGCCGGTGGCCGTGGGCCAGACTTTCAGGGTGTTGGCTACATTGAAGGCGCCCCCATTGAGGGTGAGTGTGCCCAATCCACCCGATGCCGTGGCGGCACCCCCGATGAATGCGTTGGCGACAGAGACTGTTCCGCCTGATTGAGCGAACAACCCGGAGCCACTTGAGCCAAGCGTGGCATTCCCCACAATGGCAAGGGATGCGAGGTTCCCGATCGAGTAGGTTCCTGTGCCGGCGGTTCCTGAACCGATGTCCAGCGAAGTGACGGTGACCGATCCTCCCGAGTGCAGGAATGTGCCGGTTCCTTGCAGGCCGACCGTCAGCAGACCGGAGGTCAACGTACCTGCCGAAATCGTAGCCGAACCATTGGAGTTGGATTGGGCGCCGAGAGTGAAGGTAGCCGACTGATTGGCTCCGCCGCTTTGGGTGAAGCTGCCAAGACCGGTATCGCCCAGCACCACCGAAGCGGCGGAGAATGTGCCGCCGAGCTGCGTGAATGCTCCCGTGCCCGATGCGCCAATGGCCGCATTTCCGGCGATGTTGAGAATGCCTGCCGACAGCAATGCGGTTCCGGTGCCGGAGAGTGCGCCGAGCACGAGAGCGGCGGACTGGTTGGTTCCTCCGCTTTGAAGGTAGCTTCCGCGACCGCCGTTGCCGACGTTTATCCCGCTCGCTAAATTGAGCGTACCGCCCGACAGCGAATAGAGCCCCACTCCCGCGCCCTGCGTGCCGACCCACAAAGAAGTAGCCGACACGGTCGCGCCGCTTTGTAGAAGCGAACCGGAACCGATGACGGCTAGGTTGGTCGCGTAGAGCGAACCGCCAGTCAGATTCGTAGTGCCCGTTCCACCGGCGGCCGTTCCAACGGAAAAGGTAGCGGTTTGATTCGATCCTCCTGTTTGCAGGAAAGTACCCGTCGTGACGGATTCGCTGCCCGCGACGATCAAAGTGGCCCCATTGCTCATCGCAAACAGACTGTTGCCCACCGAAAGCGATGCCGCCGTGAAGGTGCCGCCGGTGTGAAAAAATGTTCCTGAACCCGATGCGCCGATCGTCGCGCCGTTGACGATTCGGAGCGAGCCGCCGGAAAGAGTCATCGTTCCGCTTCCACCCACCAGCGCGCCCAGGATCAGACTATCGGCCTGATTTGATCCTCCCGTCTGTACAAAGCTGCCCCAGCCGGCGCGCCCGATCGTCTCGCCGCCGATCACCGCGAGGGTGGCGGCGTTGCTCATCGCGTAGGTGCCGAAACCTCCGCTATTCTCACCGAGCACTAACGCCGCGGCGGTGAGGGAGGCGGTTGAACTCGCACCGCCATGATAGAGACTACCCGCCCCGGATGAGCCGAGGGTTACCGTGCCGGAGATGCTCATCGTCCCGCTGGAGAAGAGGACGGAGCCTGTGTCGTAAGTAGACACACCGGCAGTAAGATAGGCCGCCTGGTTGATGCCACCCCGCTGGATCAATGTGCCCTGCCCACCGCTGCCGAGGATTTCTCCGCCCAGGACTTGCAACGTAGTGCCGGTCCCCATCGTATAAGTGCCGAAACCCGCGCCGTTGGAGGAAGAGAACTGTGTGCCGATTACCAGCGAACCGGCTGAAATCGTGCCGCCATTATGGTTTAACGTGCCGAATCCACTGGCCCCCACGGTGAGTACGCCGGTGACGGTCAAGGTGCCTGCGTTGATCGTGGCGGTCCCCCCGCCGCCGGCCAGAACACCGACGGAGAACGAACCCGCCTGATTGGACCCACCGGCCTGCACATAGCTTCCGAGGTCGCCGGAACCGAAAGTCTCATTCCCGGCAACCGACAGTGTCGCGCCGTTGCTGAGCGAATAGATTCCATGCCCCAATAAAAGTGAGGAGGCGGAGACCGTTCCCCCGGTGTGAAAGAAGTTGCCCGTTGCGCCGGGTTGACCGAGGATCAGGGAATTGCAGGTGAGCAGTCCACCGGAGACGGTGGCCGTGCCGCTGCTGGTTCCGATTTGACCGAGGATGACCGACCCGGCTTGGTTGCTCCCACCGGTCTGGGTATAAGTGCCGATGCCGTTTGCGCCAATGATTTCCGCGCCTGAAACGAGAATCGTGGCACCGCTGCCGAGTGTGTAAATGCCGGTGCCACGAGAATTACCGCCCCCCGTACCACCCAGCACCAATGAACCGGCGGTTAGGGTGCCACCGCTTTGATTGATTGCGCCCCCGCCCACCAGGCCGAGGCTAACGGTGCCGCTGACGCTCAGTAGGCCGTCCGTGAAATTCAGCGAGACGAGATTGGAGGGATTATCCAGGGCAAGGGTGGTCAGCGTGCTGATAAAACTGGGTGTGACGTAGTCGATGGCATAGGGAACATCGGAAGCGGTAATGAGCGCGGTGTCCGTTAGGCCGGGTAAGGGCGCGCCGCCGGGTCCGATCGAAGTGGCGGCCCAGTGGTTGGCATTGTCGGTCCAATCGCCGGAACCACCGATCCAGTAGACATTGGTTGCCATCACCGGCAACGTAGCGGCGGCGGCGGCCAACAGAGCCATCGCGCGAGCCTTGCGGCCGGCGAAGCGCAGTGAGCGTGTGCGCGGGATTGACATCAAAGCACACCGCCGGAGGAGAAACATTTGCTCGATCGGCGACGGCAAAGTAGCCAGGAACCTGCTCCGGCGCACAGCAGCGAGAGCGTTCCCGGTTCGGGCACATCGGCTTGTGCCAATGCCCAATCCGCAGCAAAGGACGATGCCGTAAGCGGTGCCGCGACACTCCCATCCAACAGGGTTCCAAGCCCGTAGTTGGACGCCAGCATCTGTAGATCCGACGCATCCACTATCCCATCGTGATTGAAGTCTCCCTGTTCCCACCAGGTACCGGATTTGTCATAGTTTCTGGCAAGAATCGCCAGGTCTTTGGAATCCACCACGCCATCCAGATTCGCATCGCCGGCAAGCAACACCCGGGAGATCAGAGCGTCCCACTTGGGGCTGCCTATGTCCGCCTGGCTATTCAGCAACCCCCAGAATGCGCCGATATGGCTGAAGTTCACGAACAGCCCGCCGCCCTGCTGATTCCACACGTCGATCAGGTGGTTGGTCATCACCCCCATGCGAGGATCGAGCTGGGCGCTGGTCGCGAGCGCGGAGTTCCGCAGATTGTTCAGGCTCTGGCCTCCTTCGTAGGCGCTCAGGGCGAGTCCGTATTGATTGGCGATGGTTTTTTGTTCACCGATCCAACCGGCCAGGGTGGTGTCGATAAAGTTCTGCAGGTTGGGGAACAACTGATCGGCCGTGAGACCCGGCGTGTTGGCCGCGCCCAGATCGTTGCCGACATAGGGTGCGATGGAAACCTCGTCGAAGTACTTCTTCGGATCCCCCACGTGGCTTTGAAGGTAGCCTAGCCCGGTGGAGGTCCAGTACGCCGCCCCGCTTTGACCGCCGTAGACAAAACTCAACCGCGAGGCGGCGGCGGAAGCGAATTCCTGGCGAAAAAGATCGCCAACGTGTTTGCTGGTCAAGGCGTACTGCTCGGCGCTGCGGCCAAAATCGTCGGATTTTGTCAGGTTGGGGTTTGACTTGGCAACAGCGAGATTGTCGAAGAATTGTCCAAAGCCGGAGTTCCAGACCTCATTGCTATATTCGACGTGAATCTTGATGCCGGGATTGAGGGTGTCGCGAAACAGATCGGCCATGTGGCGGATGTAGTCATCGTTGGCCCGGTCGGGGACATTGATCCAGATGTCGTGATTCACCTGATTGGCCAGGCTGATGACGTCCTCGTAAGGCGCGCCTTTGGGACCGGTACGCGCGAAGGTTTGCGGCGTGGTGCGATCGGTCCAGTTGACCACCGGGTTGTTGTTGGTGTTCGTCCAATCCATGAACCGCAGCGTGCCGAACGGACGAACTCGGCGTACAAATTCATCGGTGAACGTCTGGGTCTGCGCGTAGCCGGGCGTGTACATGTGAATGTTGCGGACCGGGTCGGCGGCACTCACGTTTTTCAGATCCATCACCAGAAGCCCATCGGTCCCGCGATTGAGGTTCAGGTTGAAACTGGTGGTGTCAGTCAGTGAATTGAACTGCGTGTTGGTGATCGACGCGCCCATTCCACCGAAGATAAAATTACCGGTTCCCTGATAACTGAATTTGTAGGCGCCGTCAGGATAGTTTAGCAGTTGGCTGATGCTGGTGCCGGCTTGTACGGGGTATCCATCGACGGTCAGCGGCGGGCTGCTGCTCTGGGCGTCAAAATTGTCCAGAGGGAACCACGGGCTGAAGATATTTTTGGCATCGACCCATTGCTTGGCGGCAAAGTAGTAGGCGAACCCGTCAAGATTCACGCCGATGGGATCGGCGTGGACCGGGGGGATGGCTCCCAGAAGGGCGGCAAGGGTAGCCGCGCAAAGAAGATTTTTCGGACGCACCCACGACACCATCGCATCCCTCACGTCTGTAAATTTTCCTCTTCTGCGGCCTACCGCAATAAAGACCGGATCGACAACGGAATCTCACCAACTATGACCCACTAAAAAGCAGAAGCAAATCCACGGGTAATGCGATTTCGACACAGTGTATCACAAGGTCGAATGCCACAAGTTGGGGTATGCCGAGTCGTCATACAGCGCCAACGCATGAAAAACGGCATTTGGAGGGCGGCAGTCCCCTGCCGCTGCGGCGGTCGAGGACGACCGCTCTCCAAAACGCATTTTCGGATCATGTACGGATGATTTTTAGAAGACGGACGCTAAGCTACCCCACACACGCCAAAATAACTACAAGTAAAGTCCGATAAATACGGATTTTCTCCGCGTGAGTTCGTTAAAAAGGTGGGTTTAGGCAAGCACGAACCTGGCACTGCTCCCGCGACGGTCCGGCATGACCTCCAGGCGGGCGGGGATGAGTTCTTTTAATTCCGCCACGTGCGAGATAATCCCTACAAGCCGCCCACCTTGCTGTAAATCACGCAGGGCGGCGATGGCCAACTCCAAAGCCTCGGGGTCGAGGGTGCCGAATCCTTCATCGACGAAGATCGTGTCCAACCGGATGCCGCCGGCGTGGGATTGGACGACATCCGCCAAGCCGAGTGCCAGGGCGAGAGACGCCAGAAAGCATTCCCCGCCGCTGAGCGTCGCGACGGGGCGATTGGTGCTGGTGTAGGTGTCGGCAACTTCGATATCCAACCCCGACCCGCCCCGACCGGCGGGGTCGCGAGCGCGCTGCAGCGTGAACCGCCCGCGCGACATCAGCCGAAGTCGATGGCTGGCGGCGGTGAGCACTTCATCCAGAAACACGCCCAACACATAACGTTGAAAACTCAACCGCTGCGGGTTCTGACCGTTCGCCGCATCGGAGAGCTGGCCAATGATTTGGTATCGAGCACCGAGTTCGGCCAGTTCACCATCCAGATCGCAGAGGGTCTTCAGCCATCGATCGATCTGCGTTAAATCCGCGATCAGGTTGGTTTCGCTTTTGAGCGCGGCCACCTGTGCGACGTCGGCGTCGCGGTCGATGGATTCCAGCGACTTCAGGTCGGGAGCGATCAGCCCGTCGGCTTCTTTCGAGGCTTCGTCCGCGCGCTTTCGAGCGGTGCCGCGATCGATGTGATATTGCCGAATCTCTTCGTCGAGCTTAACGATGTCCGAACGGGAACGCCTGGCTTCGATAAAAATCTGCGGAGTGGCGAAGCCTTCGTCCAACAGGCGTTGTTCAAATGCCCGCTTTAATGTAACGGCGATGTCGGCAGTGCTTTTAGAGGTCTCGAGCGCAGCGGCAAACTCCGCGGCGGCGGTAGTGGCGCAGTGGGAGGTTTCTTTCGCCAGCTTCTGCGCCGACTCCCACGCCGCTAGCATCTCCTTTAACTTCGTGTCGACGCGCAGGGTTTCAAATTCGAGGGCGTCAGGGGAACGCAGCGCTTCGGGGATGGACGATTGACGCTCGGCAATGACCGCGTCGGCGGTGGCTTTCTCCGTCGTCGCGATGCCTTTCGCACTTTCAGCATCCGCCATACATTTTTCGGCGGTGGAAAGGGCTGCGACCTGAAGCGTAATTTGCGATTTGAGCGCGACCGATTCCGCGCCGGCGGCCTCCGCTTTCTTACGCCGATCTTCGGCCTGAATATGCTTTCGCCGCAATTCTTCCAGCGCCGTATCGGCAAGTGTACCGAGCGATTCCTGCTGCAGCGCCGCAGTGGTGGCGGCGTTGTTCAGACGCGTCTCCACCGCCTTAAAAATCTCGGCGAGCGTTTCCGTCGCAGTTCGCAGCGATTTAATCGCGGCCTGCTTTTCCTCGATCGCCTCCTGCCTCGGAAAATCATCGCCACCGTGCGCGGGCTGGGGGTGATGGGCTGAACCGCAAACGGGGCAGGGCTGATCCGGCTGCAGGCTCGCCGCCAGAGCCGTCGCCTGCCCGCGGATCCATGCGGTTTGCAGCGCGTCGTAATCGCGTTCGGCTTTCGCCAATTTCTGCTGCTCGGTCGACCACACCGCTTTCTGCTTCCGATGTTCCGCTTCAAGTTTCGTCAGCGAAACCCGAGTGTCGTCGAGCTTTTTTCGCTGCCCGGTGGCTGATTTCGCCGCGTCGGCTTCCATCGTGGCGGCACTCAGTTGAGATGCGAAGACTTCCAATTTTTCCAGAGAAAGCCGATTGGCATCCAGTTCCACGCGGTTCTTGTTCACGGTGTCGACAGCACGACGATGATTGCCATCAGCCGCAATCGACTTCCTCGCGGCTTTCTCCGCCTCGTCACGGGCGCGCACCAAATCACGCATCTTGACGGCCATTTCCTCCAGCTGCGCTTTCTTTTGAATCCCGTTTTGCCGCTGCTCTTCCTCCGCCATCCTTGCCGCGAGAATCTCATCCGCCTTCCGCTTTTCCGCGTCGGCGGTCCGGTGGATTTTTTCCTTCACCCCCCGCAGCCGTTCGGCTTCCCGCGACTCCTTCTCGCGCTGCGCCAAGGCCGTTTCCGCATCCGCCAGCGAAGCGGCTTTCAACGCCGCATCATGCTCGGTTTGTTTGATCGCGAATGATTCCCGCCGCCCTTCCAACTGCTGCGATAATGCCGCAGCCTCATCCCGCTGCTTTAGCTTCCCGACAATCTCTTTCGCCTTCGCAAGCGTCTCCTGGGAAGCCTTTTTCACCGCCGTCGTCTCGATCACCTTCTCTTTTGCGGCAACGACCTGGATATCGATCCGATCGCGCCGGGCCTGCAATTCCACCGGCGTATCGGCTCCGGATTGACGCAGATTTTCTTCCCGCCGGGTCGTCAGCGTTTCGCTCCTGCCCTTCACCCCCACCGCCGATTGCTTCAACGCCTGCGCGATCTTCGAGAACCGCTCGCTGCGAAACAGTGCCTGCAATATCGGCTCGCGATCCGTCGACTTGTCCAGCAGCAGTTTCTGAAATTGCCCCTGCGGCAATAGCACCACCTGCCGAAACTGATCGCAGTCAAAACCCATCAAATCTTCGACATAAAGCCTCACTTCCGTCCACCCATCCGCCAGCGGCATTCCCTCTTCCTCCGGCTTGCACCCGGTGCGCTTCCAGAGCGTGGCCTGCTGGTCCTGCGTGGTGAAACCCTCCCCCTTTTTCTTAGGCCGCTGCTGCTTGGGGGAACGATGAATGCGGTACATCTCCTCCCCCAGCGCAAAATCAAATGTGACTTCGGTGACGACTTTCGGGTCGGCATGATCTGACCGAAGCTGCTCCGGCTGCCGCCCCGTCCCCCCGCCGCTGGCCTCTCCATACAGCGCGAAACTAATCGCATCCAGCAAACTGGTTTTACCGCTGCCGGTGGGGCCGTGAATGAGGAAAAACGAGCGGGTGCCCAGCTCCGTGAAATCGAGCAACTGCACACCCGCGTAGGGACCGAAGGCATGAATGGACAGCCGCAACGGTTTCACGAAAACTCCTTTGGGTCGCTTGCCGATCGTATGTTGATCGTTCTCGTGCCTTTTTGAAAGCAGGGAGGATGGACCTGCTCCCATTTATAATAACTTCACCCACCCTACATAGCCCCCGGCACGCCGGGGGAAATTTTCCGTCAACCGATGGCGTATTCTCAAG
>JANXVV010000420.1 GCA_025351525.1 Humisphaera sp.
CCCCGCCGTTCCACCGGCCCGTTGAACGGCGCCACCGCGCAAAGTTCATTCAAAGCCGGCCATTCCCTGTAATGTGCCGCCACATTCTCCGGCACAAACGAGAATTTATTTTCCCGCGTGGGATTCGCACGGGTGTAGGCCCGGTCGAGTCCTTTGCGGCGTGCGCTCTCCAGAAGTTCCCTGCGCTTATCCACTCCCCAAAATTGCCGGAATCGAACCGTCGGTTTTTTCTGCCGCTCCGGTTTTCGCACGACCACGCACACCGCCGTGCCGACGCGGATTCCCTCGCGGTTGTATTCGGTCGAGAAGACCGATGGATCGGTTTTGCCCTCCGGCGTCAGCTTCCCGGTCTCGCGACTGTCACCGTTCAGGCAATCCAGCCAGAGCTTGTCGAACTCCGTCAGGAAACGCTCGCGCATCACGACGAAGGAAGGATCGCTCAAGTAAGAAAAATTGGAGATGAACGAGATCACCCCCGACCCGCTCATCTCCGCGATGCGTCGTTCGGCCAACCTGAAGAAACGGATATACAGGTCGTCAAGGTTAAACTTCTTCACGCCCCAACCCCCCGCGACCACGGGTTTGTTCAGGTTGATTTTGTAGGCGTCCACAAGCCCCTGTTCCTCCTCGGGGCTGACTCCGGCGAAGGCGTTGTACGGGGGATTGCCGAGGACCACCAGAATTTTTTTCTGGCGCTTGACCTGCTCGGCGGCATCCCGCTCCTGCTGAAGTTCGGCAAAATGCATCACGGCCTGCTTCGCGCCGCCGATTGATTCCCAGCCCGTCAAAGCGTTCGTCAGATACACCCCGACGCGCTCGTTTGTTTTGTGCGACAAAGGCGCGCCTTGCGATTGAAGCATCAATCCAAGCTGCATGTGCGCGATCACGAACGGTGCCGGCATGATCTCGAATCCGAACACGCGATTCATCGCTGCGTCTTTCAAGTCGCCGGCCACCAGCGCATCCCCACCTTTCTCGCGCAGCGTTTCGGCAATGCTGCGCAGCACCTCGCGGATATACGCACCCGTCCCGCAACACGGGTCCAGCACAATGACATTGGGATCGGCCAAGCCATCGATCAACCCAAGCTCTTCACGCAAAACGGTGTTGACGCGGGCGACCTGATACTGGACGATTTCCGGTGGGGTGTACCAGACGCCGAGCTCCTTGCGCAATTCCGGGTCGTAGGCTTCCAGAAAAGGTTCGTAGAAATACTGGACGGCATGATCGTCCTCAAAATTCCCGAAGAATTGCCCGCGATCCACGCGGCTCAGGACGCCGGCGGCCCAATCCAGCGTTTCCACAAGTCCCAACTGCCCGAGTTGGTTCGGTTCGGCCACCTGTCGATACAGCGTGCGGATGAACGGAACATGCAGGGACCATTCGGCCATCCGCCAGTCAAACTTCGCAGGGGAGCCGGGGCTGTCTTTGTGCCAGCGGACCCACGCCGAGAACACGCCGTAGAAGAGGGTTTGCACCAATGTCGACCGGAAGAAATGCTCGCCTTTTTCGTCGACGAACTTCATTCCGAGCGCCTCTTCCAGCGCGGACCGGACAGCTTGCAGGGCGGGCAGTTCTTTTTGGCGCTCGACCCGAAAAAGTGCATCGCGGGCATACGATGCCAGAAACCACGCCACATCTTTGGGGCGGGTCAACGGGGCGGCGTGAAGGCAGGCCCGCTTAACGAATTCGATGAATGACTCGGCTTTGAGATCGGCGGTGACCTGCGGATGAGCGGCGACGCGCTGCCAGAAATCTTTTTCGTCGGTGGACAACGTGAACGCTTCCCGCTCCACCGGTTCGCCATTCGCACCGCGATCCACGATGAGAAACTCGCGGAAATTCGTGACCAGCACGATGCCGTAGGTGCCGAGGTAATCCTTCACCTGTCGGCTCGCCGCGATGGCCCGCACGTCGGGTTCTGTGCTTTTGGCTTCGATCGCCCCGCGCGCCGGCAACTGCCCGGATTTGGGTGCGCCATCGGTTTGGCGCTGGAACTGGTCGGCGGTGTACAGCCCGCCATCCGGAAGGCCGGCCCCCTGATTTTTGATGTGAATGATGCAGCGCACTTTGGGTTTGAGCTTCTGCCCGATGGTATCGAAAAGCTGATTGAGCGCCGGATAGTAGGATGTTTCAGCCACTCCCGCACCGCTGGAATGAACGGCGTTTAACGTCGTCAGATACGCGACCGTCGCCCGATGGGCTTCAGTGCCGCCGGTGAGATCGCCGTCGGAAGATGCTTTGTCCGGTTCGCGCTTCGCCATTCCATTACCCGATCGTGGTGAGAGAGACCAAGAGCGTACCACACGGACCGTGTCTGGGGCAGGGTCATCGCATTTGAGATTTCCGGTCCCCGATATAAGAGGAGGAAGCTGGAGGGCGTCGCTCCCGCGACACCGGGGTTGGTGAAACTGGCGGCAGGGGACTGCCGCCCTTCAGAGGGGGAAAGGCCAATGCGATGTCCCTGGTTTCGGGTACGCAGCCGCGCGCAATATGTTTCCTTCCAAATCCGAAACAAGTATCATCCCGCCCGGTTATCACAAGGTCGCCGTGTTCGAGGGCATCATGAAAAAACAGCTCAAGCTTCTTCGCAATGCCATCCTTATCCTGGGGCCGGCCATCTATTTCATCCCGAAGATAACGCTGTTTTACGTGATCTGCGGCCTGTACGACCTCCTGCGAAATCGCAACCTGGATTTCTCCAAAATCATGCAGTATTTTTTCGGGAACGGGCTGCTGACCTGGATGTTGTCGCCGGTGAATATCCTCATGGATATTCTTACCCTGCCTTACATTAACAAAGGAATATATCGGCTGGAAGACCTGCCCAAAGCATACGCGGGCGAAGTGCAGAGTCTGATCGATTCGGCGTACAGTGCGAATGTGATCGGTCAACTGGAAGACCGCATCAAGGAAGTGTCGCGAAGCATGGTCTTTTTCAAATGGGCCGGCAAAAACGTCGACACCTTCGTCGACGTTCCGGCGTATCACGACAAGTATAAATACATTCAGACCATCGGCGTGTCGGTCTTCAACAAGCAGAAGTCCACCTCCCGCCATTTCGGCCCGTTTCGAGCCACTTTGCGGCTGCTCTATAACCTCAACGACATGACCGACAACAGCGCCTACATCGAGTGCGGCGACACCATCCACTACTGGCGCGAGAACAAACTATTCATCTTCGACGACACGCTCATGCACCAGTCTTTCAACAAGTCGGATCAGGTGCGCTACTGCCTGTTCGTCGACATCCTGCGACCCTCGATCCTTCAGCCGGTCATCATGTCGATCGTCCACGCCTTCGGATTTTTCCTGAGAAGCGTCAACTTTATCTTCTATAAGAATTGGAAGGTTTTGGCGAAGTAGTGATGCGGGATCACTGCCTGTATGACTTTAATAGCCGAGTCAGGGTTTTGTAATCGTTGAAGGTTTTGCTGACGTCGGCGACGGTTTTTCCCGTGCCCACGTTGTTGAACTGGGCCATCGGATTGTAGTTGCGGGCGTAGAGGTCATCGACCTTGTACGACGTCCCCATTACCGTGCCGACGCCGCCGGAATAAGGGATTTGCGACCCGGCACTGGGAAGTCCCTCGGAAAAACCGATGAAACTCTTCCCCGAATTATTGAGCAACTGCGCGAGATTGGGAGTGGTGAAATTGTAGTTGGCTCCGTTGTCCATCACGATGCCTTGATCTGCTTTACGTCAATATTGGCCTTGTCGAGCTCTGGATCCGCTTCCCACGCTTACTTGACTTTTGCGGGGATCTATATCAAAATGAGATAATGCGGCTTATCGGCCAGGATGTTCTTAACCGAGCCATGCGCAAACACGCCGATGCGGGAATGTGGCTCAAAGGCTGGGCGATGACCGTCGATGACGCTCAATGGCAAAACATCGACGACCTGCGGATGGATTATCCCTCAGCGGACGGCATTAAGTTGAAAAGCCGAATCGTCGTCACTGTTTTCAACGTCAAAGGAAACGAATATCGCCTCGTGACGAACGTGAACTACGACGCCCAGGCGGTGCTTGTATTGGAACTTTTGACTCACGCCGAATACGACAAAGACCGATGGAAAGGACGCTACTGACATGCGTGCGGCAACAACAAAGCCCGTTACCGATTCCTACATGGCATTGATCAGCCAATTCCCCCTGCGGCGGCTAAGGACGAGTGCCGAGCATTCCAAGGCCAAAATGCTGGTGCTGCGTCTGTCGCATCCGAAGCCGCCTCGCGGGACGGCGGATTATCTCGACGTGCTGATCGACCTCATCTCCGATTTTGAAAAACGCTCCGGACAAGCGGTTGGCACGTCTGATCTATCCGCGTCAGACCTGGTTCGACATCGGATCGAGCAGCGCGGCATGTCGATCAGCGCCCTGGCCCGGGAAATAGAGGTACCGCAGTCCAATCTATCCGAGATGCTTAACGGCAAACGGGATTGGAGCAAAACGGCGATTCGCGGTTTAGTGAGGACGCTTAATATCCGTGCGGATCGGTTGCTTTGATAAATTCAGCCTGGATGACGGACCACAATCTAACGCTTCAGAAAATTGTCTATCTCCCCTTCGCCGATTGCAGCGTAGCCGGCGCATTCCCCGCCAGGCTGGCCTTCAACCGATCCATATCGCCTTTCGCCGCGGCCAGTTTGACGGCGGCGGCATCGGCGGTGTTTTTGGCGGTTTGAGCGGTGCCGTTCGCGGATCGCATCGCATCCCCTTTCGCAGGTAATTCTTTCGCGGCGGGATCGGCTTCCATCAGTGCTTTCACCAAAGCTTCTTTCGCACTCTTCGCCGCCGCCGTGGATTTTTCAGCGGTTTCCTGCTGCGGTTTGATCGTCTTCGTTACGGCGGCCAACGCTTCCTCGGTCGCCTTGATCTGCTGCTCGATCTGCGTCATACGCTGCCGGGCACCTTGCCGTTGACCTTTGACGGCGTTCTCCAGTTGAATCCCGACCTGCACCTTCTGTTGATTCAACCCGTTCAATTCGCCCTGCTTATTTTGAGCGGTATTCTTTCCGGTTTGCAACGCTTCGTTGGCTTGCCGGGCATTGATTGCCGTTTGATTCACCTGATTCAGCGCGGCATCGACCTGATCGGCCCCTTTGCCGGAACGGGCGGCGGCGAATTCGCTGTTGGTTTTGTCGGCGGTGGCTTTGGCCTTGTTCGCCTCGGCGGTCAGGCGGTCGGATTCGGCCTGTAAGTCGGCAACCATTTTTTCCGCAACAACCAACCGTTGAACGGGGCCGGCGGGATTGGCGGTGAGATCGCCGAGTTTTTTGGCGTCGGCGACGTTGAAGACGCGGACGATGCCGGTCCAATCCCCGGCGATGACGCGCTGGCCGTCATCCGAAAAAGCCACGTGCAGCACTACATCGCTCAAGGCTTCAAACGCCTTGGGATTTTCAGCTTCGGAAGTCCACACCTTTGCGGTGTTGTCGCGACCGCCGGTGAGGATGCGGCCATCGTGGGCAAAGGCAAGCGACATCACGCCGTTGCCGTGCGCGTTTTGGGTTTTAAGATTGGCACCATCGTGCATGTTCCACAGCTTGATCGTGCCATCGGCGCTGGCACTGGCCAGCAGATTGCCATCATCGCGGAAAGCCAGATCGGTGATGCCGTCTTTGTGGCCGCTCAGCGTATAGAAGTCGCGGCCGGTTTTGGCTTCCCAGACATACAGGTTGCCCGCGCGATCTCCGCTGGCGACGAGCACGCCATCCGGGCTGTAGGCGACGGAGGTCACCCAGTCGGTGTGCTTCTTCACGGTCCAGGCGATTTTGCCGTCTTTGGTGTTGTAGCTCTTGAGCGTTTTGTTCGGCGTCCCCAGTGCGACACTCGCCTGATCGGGTGACACATCGGCGGCGAGCACGGCATCAAATTCATCGCCTACTTCGGCAACCTTTTGGCCGTTGGCGATGTTCCAGAGAATCACTTTGCCACTCTTGGCCGCCTGACCGCCCCCGGCCATCAGAAGCGAACCGTTACGGCTGAAGCGAATGACATCCGGTTGACCGGCGGGGAAGGGCAGCACGCCGAGCACATCGAGCGATTGCGTATTATAGAGGACGATCTGATGCTGCCCGCCGAGTGCCGCCAATGGTGCCCAGGGACTGCACGCCAGCGCGCCTAATGCACCAGGCCGGCTGGTGTAGTTGACCGGATCGAGCGGCAACCGCACCGAGGGCATCGGCGGGGGGCCGGCGGGTTTGCCGACGGCAACCACCGTCGCCAGATCATTTTTCTTCTCGACGAATTTTACTTTGCTGTCGCGGGTTTCCGGCGCGCCGGTGGCGATCCACGTCTTGAACATCGCCAGTTTCGGGTCAGCCAGCTTGTCCGCCTTCTGCGGCATGAACGGCTCGTCGGAATGCGTCATCGTCTTGAACAGAAGGCTGCCGGAAGGATCGCCCGGCTTGACGACCGCGCCGTTGTCGCTGCCGGCCATCGCGGCTTGATAGGTGCTGAGATCCAGCCCGGCCTTTTTCTTGTCGGGGTTGTGACAGTTCAGGCAACTGTCGCGAAGGACGGGGAGGAGGTCGTCCTGGAAAGTGATTTTCTGAGGAGCGTCGGCGGCCTGTAACGATGACGCGAAGAATGAGATGCAGAGCGCTAGAAACACCAACATGTGGCACGGGCTTCCAGCCCGTGTTGGCGGTGAAATACGAAGGATACTTATTTTTGCAATATTCTTTTTCATGGAACACCGTAAACACGGGCTGGAAGCCCGTGCCACGTCGAGACTCACGGCAGATCAGCTAAAACATTTTCTAAGAACTGCTTTCGCAATTCGAATTTCCTTGCCAGGCTCAATGATTGAACATGAATTCCTGCGAATTCAGCAGGGCCCACAAAACGTCCTCCAAACCCTTCTGCTTTTCTTCGGGCTTGTCGCCCAGCAACGCAACCAGCTTCTGACGTTCGTCCGGCGAGGCGGCGCGGTTCAAAGTACGCAGATATAAATCCGCAATGATGTCATCGGGCGACTTCTTCGCCTCCAGCATTTTTCGGACCACGCCCCCGGCCTGAATTTTTCCCTGAACGACATCGCCGTTGATGAGCGTCAATGCCTGCGAAAGATTCGGGGCCATCGACACTTCGCACGAGCAGACCGTTTCGCGCGTGGCACGTCCGAAGGTGGTCAGGAAATAGTTGGTGGTGCTGCCATCGGCGATCTCCACCGCGCGGGAACCGAGCGGCAATCCCTTGAATTTCTCACGGCTTTCGGTGGCTTGGCAAATCATGTCCAGCATCACCTCGGCGCGCACGCGGCGGATGGCGGCATGACTGAAGTTGCGGTCGTCCGACGCATTGGTTTCATTCGTCTCAGAAGCCAACTGATACGTGCGCGACGTGCAGATATCGCGAACCAAGCGTTTGAAATCGTAGTTGTAACCGGTGAATTTCTGACCGAGCGCATCGAGCAATTCGGGGTTCACGGCGGGGTTGCTGATGCGGACATCGTCGACCGGTTCGATGATCCCGTTGCCCAGAAAATGGGACCAGACCATGTTCGCCAGATTCTTCGCGAAGTACGGGTTCTCCGGCGAAGCCAGCCATTTCGCCAGCACTTCGCGCCGATCCTTGCCCTTCACATCGGGGATTTCCGCGCCGAGGAATTTCGGGACCACCTTGCGGCCGGCGATCGGATGCGCCACATCGCCGCCATTGCTATTGCTGACGATGATCTCGCGCGGGTCTTCGCCCTGTTTGCGGGCGACCTGGGCAAAGAAATCGGCGAAGCCGTAGTAGTCATCCTGGGTCCAGCGGTCGAACGGGTGGTTATGACATTGGGCGCACTGCACGCGCATGCCCATGAACACCTGCGCGGTGTTCTCGGCGATTTTCAGGGTATCGCGTTCGACGTTGTAGTAGTTCGTCTCCGGGCTTCTGAACGATCCGCCGCTGGAGCCGAGCAATTGCTGGACGATCTGATCGAACGGCACGTTGCGCGAAATTTTGTCTTCCAGCCATTCGTAATAGCGGAGGGCGGATTTGTAGCTGAGCGTCTGATTGTTGTCGGATCGAACCTTCAGCAATTCCGCCCACTTCATCACCCACATCTGTACGAATTCCTTGCGGCCCAGGAGTTCGTCGACGAGCTGTTCGCGTTTTTTGGCGTCGGTGGACTTCACAAATTTGTCGTGATCGGCGGAGGTCGGCAGCAGGCCGATGATGTCGAGATAGGCACGGCGGAGGAAGACCTCATCGCTGCAGAGGGGCGAGGGAAGCAGCCGCATTTTCTTCAGCTTGGCGTCGACGAGCGTGTCGATGTAATTGTTCTCCGGCGTGTTCGGCCAGGCATATTTCACGCTCTTCGGAATCACGATCGCCTGAGTGCCGATGGTAAACGTCGCGAATCGGGCCATCACAAATGCCTCGCCACGTTTGCCGGCGGTGACGAGACCATCAGGCGTGACGGTGGCGGAATTGTCGTTGTTGCTGAGAAAGACCGCGAGGTTTGTGACATCGCGCTCGGTGCCATCCGAATAATGCGCGCGGGCAACCAACTGCTGTTTTGTCCCCTCTTCCAACACCAGTTGATGCGGCAGCAACTCCATCGAGACGGGCTTGGCGACCTCCTGCGAATCGATCGGCGCGCCAGCTTCAAGCCAGCGCAGAATCGTGTTGTAATAGACACTGTCCACCTCGAACCGCTTGCCGCCCGTGTGGGCGACCGCGCCGACGGATTTCGTCAGCAGCAAACTTTCCCGCGGCAAGGCAAGATTGATTCGCCGGAGGGCCTGCTCGCGGGTGACTCGGTAGTAATCCCCATCCGCGTCGAAACCGAAGAGCGAAAGGCGGAAACCATCCCGACCGCGGGCCGCCCCGTGACAGCCACCGACGTTGCAACCCGAACGCAGAAACACCGGCATCACATCGAGCTTGAAGCTGATCGGAGGTTCGA
>JANXVV010000284.1 GCA_025351525.1 Humisphaera sp.
TTGAGACAGGCCAGCGACAATGCCGCCGCGATTCCCCAAATTTTCAAACCGTGTCTCGCAGCGTATGCAGTCATGATGCGAAACCCTCCGCCAGAGCGGTTTTCGACTCAAGCGTATTAAGATTGGGTGCCACAGGTCGCGGTACTCCGAGACCTGTGTTCTTTGGTCGCCGCAAGACACAGGTTTCAGAGTACCGCGACCCGTGGCACCCGACCGGCTTCATGCCAAACCCTTCGCTAGCCCTCCGCCAATTCAATGAGCTTCTGGGCATTGTGCGTCATCCAATACACTTTTCGCTGCACCATCTGCAGGAAGGTCAATCCCTCCATGCGGCCAAAAGTTCCGGTGGCGGCAATCGGGAAAACCGCCTCGGCGATCAGCGCCTCGGCCATCAACCAGGGAATGGCGCGAATCTCGGCCTGCGACAGCAGCATCACTTCATCATAGCCGCGTAAAAAACGCTTGAAGCGGCTTTCGTCGATGTATTCCGGCCATTTGCTCACATCCTCATCGCCGCCCAGGATGGAGAATTGTAGCGCGCCGTTGGCAATGTCAATAATCCTCGGCAAAAGGCGCGCGGCATCGTAATCGATCACCGCCACGACGTGGTTGTCTCGAAACAGCATATTGCCGGGATGCCAGTCGGCATGCACGATCTGCTTCGGCCATCCTTCCAACCCCTGATGCTCGACCATTTCGGCACAGTAGCGGTAACTTTCCAGAAGAAAATTCAGCAGCGCCACGATGCTCGCCCCATCCGGGTGATTGGCGGCCAATGTTTTTGGAATCGTCCGCAGCCCGCTCTCCACCGCCGGGGCCATGTGATAACTGCCGCTGGACGGCTGCCATTCCGATTTGAAATCGAGCAGCAGTTTGTGGTAAAGCGCAAGAATCCGCCCGCTGTCGAAGGTGGCCTCGAGCGATTGCGGGTATCCCTGGCCGGGGATGTACTCGAAGAGTTCGTAGACCAACCCCCGCCATTGAAGCATCGAATTATTTTCTTTTTTCGTCCCGATCAGATGCGGCAGCGGAAATTGCTTCCCCGCCAGATAAAGCTGCAGCGCATGGCTGAACGCAACCTTGAACGGATCGTCTTTCCCGCGCGCCCGGCGTTTGAGCAGGTATTTCCCGTGGTCGGAATGAACGAGAAGTTTGGGAGCCTTTCGCGAGCCGCGCGGGTATTCGATGATGGTTTCGATGATCCCGATTTCAAAATGAGACATGACGACGGCAAGCTCTTCGACGCCGAACTGCTCCCGGTCCCCGCGCTTGGGAACACCGGTGCCGGAACCGGAAATCGAAGCTCCCGACATCGTGCCGGAGTTGGCATCTTTTCGCGTTGGAGCGGCGGAAGGTTGCATGAATCCACGATCCTCGTCACTAGGCCAGGCAGAATTGCAAGGCCACCGATTGGGTCAATCTACCATAACCCACGGCTTAGTGGCGTCAACGGGGAAATGGTTATTGTACCATTCCGTCGTTCTCCGGTCCCCTCCCCCCATGTACTCATGGGGGGAGGGTTAGGGTGAGGGGTTTTTCTTCGTAGTGAGAAGGCGTTGCACTTCTCGAATCAGCCGAAGAAAAATGCAAGACCCCTCACCCTAACCCTCCCCCCGGAGTACCGGGTGGAGGGGATCGGAAATCTCTAATGCAGTTGATTCGTAAGCCATTCCTGTCCGCTCCAGCCTGAACACCGTGATCTCCGGTCGACACCACGCCAGCACCCTTTGCCCATACGATAACCCGCGATTGACATACAGATGCCGGCCATTCACGGGATAATACCCGTGCGTGTAATGCCGATACCGCTGCGGATAAAACGTGCGGCCAAACCGACTCGTCGCCACCTGCCGCCCGTGCGTATGCCCGGCCAACATCCACTGCCAGGGATATTCCATCAACTCCAACACATTGGCCGGATTGTGATTGAGACAGATGATCGGCAACTGCGGATCGACCCCCGCAAAACCCTTGGCCGGGTTAATATGCCCGGACCATTCATCGTCCAATCCCACCACCGCCAGCGTTTTATCGCTGCCCGCCGTCCTCACATATTCCGTCTCATTCCGCAGCACCCGCAACCCCCGGTCTTTCAAACATTTCTCCAGAAAATCCCCGCGCCGACCGCCTTCCACCGACTGGTTCTTCCCATAAATACTGTAGTCGTGATTGCCCAGCGTACAGATGACCCCCTGCTTCGCCTTTAAGTGGGAAAGCAGTGTGGCCACGCGGTGCGCATAGCGATAGCCGCCGGTGATTAAATCACCCGTGACCACGATCAAATCCGCATCCAGATCATTCACCCAGCGGATGTGCTGAATCAGATACCGGGCCCACACCACCGGGCTGTAATGCAGATCGGAAATCTGCACGATCTTAAATCCGTTGAACGCCGGATCGAGATTTTCCAACGGCATCTTCACGCGGGAAATTTCCACCCACCGGCGATTCAACGGCAGCGCGTGCGCGCCCGTCAACCCCACGCTCGACATCACATGCCAGATCGCCCGCCGCCAGCGATGCTGCTTGCGCCACTCCGGGTTTTTAAGGTAATGACTGACGAAATTCGCCATCGCGTCCCTTCCACTCCGCGTTGCTCATTCGATCATGCTCAACGCGCCCCGCATCTCATCGGCGGCGTGGTGATCGCCCTTCTTTTCCGCCGCCGCGATGCCACTGTGATACGCCGTCTTCGCCGCCGCGATGTCCCCCGCCGCCTCGTGCGTCAACCCCGCCTGATGGTACGCCACGCTATACCCCGGATCTTTCTCGACGACCTTGTTGAACCACTGAATCGCCGCCGTGTGATCGTTCGATTTCTTATGCTCTAAAGCGATGGCATACAGCAGAAATGTATCGTTCGGATCTCGCTCCAACAGGGCCTGGAGCTTTTGCATGCGGTCGGAAGGTGGCGTACTCATTGAAGTCAATCCTATTTCAACGACGCTCATACGACAACGGGCGTACTCGCCGCTATTCGTTTAGCGGTAGGGCCGGAGGCCCACGTTTTATTCGCATTCAATTCACGTTTCACTCATCCGAGAAAACAAACGGGGGCCTCCGGCCCAACCGCTAAACAATTCAAGAACTGCAGATCGCCTCGCACTTCATGCCAAACGTATCCGCCACCGCCTTCAGCGTCACTTTTCCCTCGACCAGATTGATCCCCTCCGCAAACCCCGCATCCTCCGCCGCGGTTTTCGCATATCCCCCGTTCGCGATCTTCAACGCATAGGGCAGCGTCGCATTGCACAGCGCGATCGTGCTCGTCCGCCCCACCGCTCCCGGCATGTTCGTCACGCAATAATGCACCACGCCCTCCACCACATACGTCGGATCCTGATGCGTCGTCGGCCGACTGGTCTCGATGCACCCGCCCTGATCGATCGCCACATCCACGATCACGCTGCCGTTCTTCATCGCCACCAGATCATGGCGACTCACCAGTCGCGGCGCTTTGGCCCCCGGAATCAGCACCGCGCCGATCACCAGATCCGCCTGCCGAATCTGATCGCGCACCGTATGGATGTCGCTGAAAATCGTATGGACGTTCGCCGGCATCACATCGTCGAGATAGCGCAGCCGATCCAGATTGATGTCCATCAGAATCACGTTCGCCCCCAGTCCCGCCGCCACTTTGGCCGCGTTGGTGCCGACGATCCCGGAGCCCAGTACCACCACGTGCGCCGGCGCGACGCCCGGCACGCCCCCGAGCAGAATCCCCCGGCCCATCATCGGTTTCTCCAGATACTTCGCCCCCTCCTGAATGCTCATCTTCCCGGCGATCTCACTCATCGGTGTCAGGCACGGCAACCCGCCGCGCCGATCCTTGATCGTCTCATACGCGATCGCCACAATCCCGCTCTCCAGACAAGCTGTTGTAAGCTCTCGCGAAGCCGCCAGATGGAAATAGGTAAACAGGATCAACCCCTTGCGAAACAGCCTGATCTCCTGCGCCTGCGGCTCCTTCACCTTGATGACCAGGTCCGACTCCGCAAAAATCTCCGCCGCCCCGGAGATCATCCGCGCCCCCACCGCCGCATAATCGTCATCCGTGAATCCGCTGCCCACCCCCGCGTTCATCTCCACCCGAACCTCATGCCCGGCCTTCACCAGCAACTCCACTCCCACCGGCATCATGGCCACGCGGTATTCGTCGGGTTTTACTTCTTTGGGGATTCCGATACGCATGAACTCACCTCTCCAAACGCACCTTTGCAGGGCACGATCACAAGGCTAACAACAGGGAAGGCGGTCAGGAACTACCGGGACGATATTGTCCAAGACAATTGCGAAAGATCTTTTATTCGCGAGCAAATTCGGGAGATCGTACTTATACTTTACGAATTGTACTTAAGGCCGTGTACGAATTAAATGGTGATGCCATGAAAACAATCCCCATCGAAGAATTAGACCGCCGGGTGGCTGACACCCTGAAGATGCAAGGAGGCGATGAGCCTGTCCTTCTCACGGAAAACTCAGCGGCACTGGGTCTTCTGCTGCGTTTGCCAAACGAATTGAAGCACTCGGAAATTGACAAGGCGATCTGGACACACGGGCCGGATGGAGCGGTCCTCATGATTTTTCAAGCGAAGGGTTTGTCTCGCCTTCGGCAGCCTGAGCCGAGCGACGCCGTGCTGCCGCAGTTTGGAAACTGCCGGGGAATGCTGACGGTCGTCACTGAGGATAACGAACACCTGAAGGACTTCGACGAGTACATGCGATGAACCTTCTACTGGACACACATGCCTGGTTGTGGTTCGCCCTCGGCGATTCGCAGTTGAGCGGCGTCGCGAAAGCGGAGATTCTCGATCCGTCAAACGTCAAGTTCATCAGCCCCGTCTCCTATTGGGAAATTTCCATCAAGATTCGATTGGGCAAGTATGTCTTGGCTAATCCGTACAAACAGTTCATGGAACAAGCCATCGCCGGAAACGGATTCCAATACTTACACATCAGTACGGACCACACGGAACTTGTTACTACACTGCCCTTTCCTCACGGCGACAATCACCGCGATCCATTCGACCGAATGCTGATCTCGCAGGCGATTGTCGAGCGAATGACAATCGTCAGCAACGACGGGAAATTGAGCGCCTACGGCGTTCCTATTATCTGGTGAGAATCTGGCGTCCAGATAACAGGCCACCCTATTTTTCGGATGCTGAATCATCCACGATCAATTGGCGATCGGATTCGGGTCTTTTGAAAAACTGGTGGCATGGGCGTCTCGCCCATGCTTTTTGGCCGAAGAAATGCATGGGCGAGACGCCAATGCCACCTTATTCAAAGCACCCATTCGATAATTGACAAGCTTTTTTGAACGGATTTTTGAATGCGGCACTCGGACCGGATCAAGCCGGGTTTGCCCTATCACTGCGACTGCATTCAAAAACGCATTATTAGATGGAACGTCCGAACCCTGAAAATCACGCCGGGATCGGAGCCTTGGGCGACGACCCGGATTCCGCGATAGACACGTCCGTGCGGAATCCGGGTCGTCGCCTAAGGCTCCGATCCCGACGTGTCAAAACAAAGACAATTCAAATTAACCCAACGTCTCCACCATGCTTTTAGAGCAGTTCGCACAATGTGTGACGATCCG
>JANXVV010000477.1 GCA_025351525.1 Humisphaera sp.
GCGGGTCGGGGGTCATGGTTGCATTCCTTGCGTCTGTACTTTTGATCGAATGTTCCTATTTAACCGATTCCACCCATACGCGGAAGCGGCGCACGAAGGCAAGGTGTTTTGTGAAGTGGCGTGAACAAGCCGAGGGCGGAAGCCGTAGGCGACGCGCCGGGTTCTTCACGTCCGTCGAAAAGACCTCATTCCTCAGCTTCACGCTCAACAAGGTTTCGCGCTAAGATCGGTTCGTCAGTGATGATCATCGCGGCACCCAGACGACAGGCCCGACCAATATCTTCAGCCGTATTTGGCGTCCAAACCGCATATGTGATTCCCTTGTTTTGTAGCCAATCCGCCGTGGATGGATCGAGAAGCTCGTGAAAAATGTGGACGCGATCCCATCCGGTCGAAACCGCACGCTCTAAAGTGGGTCGATCTTCAATGAGATAGGCGACCGGCACCCCCGAGTTGGCAGAGAGCGCGTGAATCAGGTTGGCTTCGTCGAAAGACTGAAGAATGTCCCCTTGATTCCAACTCCTGACAATGGTTTCGACCAAAACAGGAGAATTGTCAGGCTTGATTTCGATGAGCAGATTCGACTCGGATAGGACTTCACGAAACAGCGCCAGATCAGGTAACCGCGAATCGCCGTCTTTCATGCCTTCGTGATGGAGAAGTTTAAGCCTGCTCAGATCGAGCCAAGGATGTTCCGAAACTTTACCGTGTCCGTCAGTCGTACGCTCCAATGTCTCGTCGTGGATGACTACCGGCACGCCGTCAGAAGAACTCCATACATCGCATTCGATCCAAAAAAATCCCTCGGAAATACTTTGGAGAAGCGCGCCCCACGAATTTTCCGGCGCGGTTTTGTGCAAACCGCGATGCGCGACGATGATGGGAGCCGGACGCTTGCTCATGAGATGGAGTTAATCGAGAGGGCGGCGTGTCTCGTGGCGAAGTCGCCGGGCTTCGTCTTTCAATCGCCATTATCCCTGTCTCACCGTCGTCAACCTCCGCAAATCCCGATCCTGCTCCTTCTTTTTGATGCTCGCCCGCTTGTCGTGCTGCTGCTTGCCGCGTCCGACCGCCAGCTCCAATTTCGCCACGCCCTGGGCATTGAAATAGATCGCCAGCGGAATGAGCGTCGTGCCCTTCTCTCGCGTGGCATCCATCAACCGTTTGATCTCCCGCCGATGGACCAGCAACTTGCGCGAGCGGGCCGGTTCGTGATTGAACACCATCGCGGCCTGCTTATACGGATCGATGTGCAGGCCGTACAGCCACAGTTCGCCATCCTCGATTCGGGCAAAAGCCTCGTGCAACTGGGCCAGGCCCTGCCGCAGCGATTTGACCTCGGTGCCTTTCAGCGCCATGCCGCATTCGAGTTTGGCGTCGATGTGATAATCGTGCAGGGCACGTCGATTGTTGATGCGCGGGCTTTGATTCTGTACGTCCTTGCGAGCCATGCGGTCAATTCTACGCCTTCAGCGGAAATGCGGAAAGGGAATAGGAAATGGATTACTCTTGCTCGACCGAATCCGATCCTTCGACCTGTGAATCGTGCGACTGAATCGCCGGGCCATTCACGACATGGAAACGGGAATTTACAAACGCGATTTTTTTGGCATGGACGATCTCCATTCCCTTTTCCGCCGAAATCCGAACGTCCGTCAGCGTCACGCCGGAGACCGGCGCTTCGGGCAAGCCGAGGATTCTGCCCGCAATACTGGCTCCCTCAGCGGTCAGATGTTTGATCTGAATATCCCTCCAGATCGGCGTGGTTGCATTCGCCGGCTGCGTGGGATCCTGCGTCGGGTCTTTGGGAATCGTGGGATAATAGCTGGTGATCAGGATCGGAATTTTCACGTTCTTCATCGTGAGATTTTCGTAGAGCAGATCCTCCACCAACCCGCCCGAGCCGCGATTGGCTTTAAGGCGGATGCCGGCGGGCATGTTTTCAAAGGTGCAGTCGCGGACGATCAACCCGCGCAGGCCGCCGGGTGTTTGGCCACCGACCGACATGCCGTGACCGTGTTTGAAGATGCATTGGGTGACTTGAAAATTCTCGCAGGAAGGATGCCCCGCTTTCGGGATGCCGTTGGCTTTGATGGCGATGCAGTCGTCGCCGCAGTCGATCGAACAACCGGTGATGAGGAAATGGCGACCGGAGGGATCGATGCCATCGGTGTTCGGGGCGTCGGCGGGCGAGAGAATTCGGATGCCCGAGATCATCACCTCGTCGCACTGATCGGGCACGAGATGGAACATCGGGGAATTTATCAGTGAAACCCCATCGATGCAGACGCGCCGGCAATGACTCAGCACGATCAGATGCGGGCGGTGCGGCAGGCCGGTGGGCGGGACGGGCTTGTCATCCTTCGGGCCTTTGCGCTTTCGATACTTATCCCACCAGGGCCGGCCCTGCCCGTCGATCGTGCCGGGACCGGTGATGCACACATCGTCGCAGCCCTCGGCCATGATGCAGTTGTCGTACCGATCTTTATGCATCGGAAAATTTGCAATGTCATTCGTAAACATCACGACTGCATCTTTCTCGATATGTAAATTCAAATGGCTTGCGAGAGTGATGGGGCCGGTGAGAAAGCGACCCGCCGGAATGATGACCGACCCGCCGCCTGCTTTGCTCGCGGCTTCAATCACCTTCCGGAAGGCTTCGGTACACAACGTCGTGCCATCCCCCTTGGCTCCGTAGTCCGTAATGCGGAACGTGCGATTCGGAATATTCGGCAATACGATGCCTTCATCTGCGACATTTGCGATATCGGCATGGGGCTGCAATGCGGCGGTCGCGGATTTCGCGGACGCCGCGGGATTCCAACCATCCGTCCCGGCCAGCACTTTTGCCGATGTGATTTCCGCGGCTTCAGCGGCGTTGAGAGTCTTCGCCCAAGCCACGCGGGATTTTAAATCGCCCCCCGGTCCCATGCTTCCAAACTCGGCATACCGCGCGGTTTTCTCGCGCTCGGGTTGCTTCCAGTTGTCCCAACCGACCGGCCTAACCACTTCCGCCATTTCCGTATCGAGCCAGGTCACGCTGCTGAAAGCGCGCCAGGGTCTCCCCAGATGCGTTTTTACTTCCGGCGATTCACCGGTGATCCTGCCGTGCGAAAACACAAAGCCAAACGCTTGATTCTCCGGGGTGGAAGCAGCGGTGATGTACCCTTGCCCGATGCAATGGATATGGCAGTTTTCATAAAACTCCGTGGCGGCACCGAAGATAAAATCGACGGCGCCGGCGACATGGCAGCCTTCAAAATAGTGACGGCCACGGTTGCCGAGAATGGTGTCCTGCCAACCGAGAAACCGACACCGGCGGAAGATGTCGCGATCGCCGTCGATGCGGATCGCCAGGGCCTGCCCCACATTGCCCGCGGAGTTTTCAAATGTCAGGTTCTCGCAGGTGAAATCATCTGCGTCGATCACGGTTGAAGCCGTCGCAAAAGTGCCGATCGGTTTGCCGGCCGTGTCCTTGAGATTTGCGTTCAGGTTGAAGGTCAAAATCGTGGTGGCGGCATCTTCACCGATGAGGGAAATAAAACGTTTTTCGCGCTGAACGTAGACTCGCGCGGTGTAGGTGCCGGGTTTGATTCGGATCACCCAGGGTCGATCGGCGGCAGTCAATTGCGGGGCGGCGTTGATCGCTTCCTGCACCGTGGCGTATTGCCCGGTGCCATCAGCGGCTACAACGGCATCTGGTTCTACGACCGGTGACGGCGCGGCGAAAAACGGATTGGAAATGAGGCAGAGGCACAGGACAATTGCGCCGATCATTGAAAAATGCTTGGGCATGGTCGATATGATTACCCGCTTTGTGTCGCGATGAACACGCCGCGCATTATTTAGCCGTTTCGCTTGCGAAGCGCGTCTGACGGGATGCAGTCCCAGACGCGCTTCG
>JANXVV010000506.1 GCA_025351525.1 Humisphaera sp.
CAAATTAGAAGTGTGACAAAGCACTAGCCGCATATACAATAGTACAATGCCGCTCGATCCCGATGACACGATCTGCTTCTGCTTCCATGTCCCGCTGCGGAAGGTCGAAAGTTTTTGTCGGCGTGAAAAACCAAAGGCGGCTTCTCAGATTTCCGAGTGCCTGGCCGCCGGCACGGGGTGCGGTTGGTGCATCCCGATGCTGCGAAAAGTTCACACGAAAATCTGCGGTGAATATAAACCCTGGTGGAAGCAGGAAGAGGCCGTCGACTATCACTCGGCTGAACGGGATGCGGGGCAGGACGCAATCGATTCCGAGACGTATGCGGCCGGCAGGGCCAAGTACCTTGCGGAGACGAAACGGCAACCGCCCCCAGAATAATCTCACCTTTCCCTACATAGCCCTGGGCATGTCCTTTTGAACAAAATCGCGTTGATCGTTTCAAAAATAGTTGACACCCACCCCTCTCCCCCGTAAATTTGACACACAGTTTGAAGTTGTCCTTTGCGCGGTCTTAGCGTGGAAAGAGGCACGGCTTTGGCTGCGGTTGTGATCATTCCGGCTCGCTTCGGTTCCACAAGGTTCCCCGCCAAGATTCTCGCCGCTGAAACCGGCATGCCGCTCGTGCAACACGTGGTCGAGCAGGCGCGCCAGTGCGCGCGTGTGCGGGAGGTCATCGTCGCGACGGATGATGCCCGCATTTCGGCGGTGCTTCAGCCGTGTGGAACGCGATGCATCATGACCTCGCCCGCGCATCAAAGCGGCACCGACCGCATCGCCGAGGCAACCCGTTTGTTGGGCGGGGACTTCGACATCATCGTGAACGTGCAGGGCGATGAACCGGAGATCGAGCCGGGGATCATCGATGATCTGATCGATCGCCTCGAGACCTGCGACGACGACATGGCCACTGCCGCCACCCCGTTCCCGGCGGGGGCTGATGTGAATGATCCGAACCTGGTCAAAGTGGTGATCGGCTTAGATGGCCGGGCGGTTTATTTCTCGCGCAGCCCGATTCCGTTTCGCCGCGACCCGGCCTTCACCGACAATGCGACCTATTATTTGCATCTGGGAATTTACGCCTACCGGCGCTCGTTTTTACTGCAATTTGCCGGTTGGTCCCCCACGCCCTGCGAACGGACTGAAAAATTGGAACAGTTGCGCGCGTTGGAACACGGCCGGTCGATATTTGTTTTAAAGGTGAACCGAGCCACCCACGGCATTGACACGCCGGAGCAGTATGCGGAGTTTGTCCATCGATATAAAGGAGTTGTCAGTTGTTGATGGTCCGTTGTCAGTGATTCGTGGTCAGTTGTTAAAGAAAACGAATCCTTCAGTTTTCTTAGCAACTGACCACGGACCACTGACAACGGACTATAAGCAACGGACACTGACAAAACCATGAACACCGAAGATTTGTTAGCCCGCGTCGGTCATTCTCAGGAAGAGACTGAATTCTATACTCCGTTGCCCGCCGGTTATCGGCACGGGCACCACAAGTACGTTGTCGTCGTCGGCACGGTCATGAGCGGTCTCGGCAAGGGGATTTTCTCCTCTTCCATGGCGAAACTGCTCCAAGACAAAGGCCTGCGCGTGGCGCCGATCAAAATGGAGGGATACTACAACATCGACTCCGGCACTCTCAACCCCTATCGCCATGGTGAAGTGTTCGTGCTGGATGACGGCATCGAAACGGATATGGATCTCGGCACCTACGAACGGTTGCTCGATCAGGATTTGACCCGCGCGAACTTCACCACCAACGGTCAAATTCATGCGGCGGTTTTGAAGAAGGAGCGCGAAGGCGGTTATCTTGGCCGGGATGTGCAATTCAATCCGCACGTCACCGGCGAGGTTAAAATGCGGCTTCGCGAATTGGCGGTGAAGAGCAAGGCCGACGTGGTGTTTGTCGAGGTGGGCGGCACGGTGGGTGACTATGAAAACACCGCCTATCTGGAAGCCTGCCGACAGTTGGCGTTTGAGGAAGGAGAAGGTTCGGTCGTCTTCGTCGCTCTGACGTATGTGTTGGAACCGGGCGCGCTCGGCGAGCAGAAATCCAAGGCCGCGCAACTGGGCATCAAGCGCATGCTGGAGATGGGGATTCAACCGCACATGATCGCCTGCCGAGCCAACAATCCCGTCAACGAGAAAGTCCGCCAGAAAATCTCCATGTACTGCAACGTGCCGATGCGGCGGGTGGTGTCGATGCACGATGTCTCCAGCATCTATCTCATCCCCGAATCCCTGCGCGAAGCGGGCATCGACCGGGAAGTGCTGACGCTGCTCAATCTGCACGATCGGGTCGACCAGAGGGCGGAAGATCAGGCCCGCCGAAAGTGGTCGTGGTTTGTGGATCGCATCGGCAAGGCCCGCAAGGAAATCACCATCGCGGTGACCGGCAAGTATGTCGCCCTGCGCGATGCCTACGCCAGCATCATCAAAGCCGTCGAGCATTGCGGCATCCATCACGGCGTCGACGTCAAACTCAAATGGATCGACACCACCCTGATCGGCGCGCATAACGTCGAGAATGAATTGAGCGATTGTCACGGCATCATCGTCCCCGGTGGGTTCGGCAGCAGGGGCGTCGAGGGAAAAATCGACTGCATCCGGCACGCCCGCGAAAAGAAAATCCCCTACCTCGGCCTCTGTCTCGGCTTCCAGATGGCGGTGATCGAGTACGCCCGAAACGTCTGCAACATCCCCGAAGCCAACAGCAGCGAATTCGCACCAGCCGGCAAGCATTCGGTCATCGACATCCTCCCCGAGCAAAAGAAAATCGAAGGCCTCGGTGGGAATATGCGGCTGGGCGGCAAGGACATCGCCGTCACCCCCGGCACGTTGGCCGCAAAAATATTCAACGGCGCCACGCAGATTCGCCTGCGCTTTCGGCATCGCTACGAAGTCGATCCTCAGATCATCGGAACCTTGGAAAAGCACGGCATGGTCTTTAGCGGCAGGCACCCCAGGCAGCCGATCATGCAGATTCTGGAATTGCCCGAGAGCGTGCATCCATTTTTCATGGGCACTCAGGCTCACCCCGAACTTTCCAGCCGTCCCCTAAGACCCCAGCCGATGTTCATGGCATTGGTGGCGGCGTCGATGGACTATGCCCGAGATCACGGCAAAGAGCATGGCAAGTCGCACGGTGGGCATCACAAGCAGACGGCGGCGGTGTGAGCAATTGCCATTCACAAGCCTTCATTATTTAGCCGTCTCGCTTGCGAGGCGCGTCCGGCAGTCGATCCATTTCTTTCACCAAGGTCCGCTCATGAAACACGGTATTCGCCTCGCGATGATTTGTCTGTTGATGGCCGTCACCGGAAAAACTATTCTCGCCGTCGACAGCGCGCCGCTGCTGGCGAAACCGGGCAAGCCGCTGTTTGAGGATAAATTCGCGCGGGCCGAGATGGCCCCGAAATGGCGGGTGGGCAAAGGGTTTTTCGCGGTGAAGGATGGCGCGGTAAGTATCGCGGAGAACCCGGATGACAAGCACGGCGCCTATGCGTATGTGACGCCGGGCTTCGTGTACAAGGACATCGTCACCGAGTTTTCCGTGAAGATGGACGGTGCGCGAACGTGCAGCCTGATGGTCAACGACAGCAAGTACAAGGAGTCTCACGCTGGTCACATTTTGAAGGCGAGCCTCTCCGCCGGGAAGGTGAATGTCGCTGACTGGAAATATGGCGCGATGAAGAACGACATCTACGAAAAGATGAAGGACACCGCCACTTCGGCTGACGAGAAAAAGAAGCTGCGCGCCGGCATCAAAGACAAGTCCGCCGACTTCAAGGTGGATCTCGATCTCTCGAAATGGCACACCGTGCGGGTGGAGATCGTCGGCGATGAAATGCTGGTAAGCCTGGACGGTAAACCGGCGGCGTACCTCAAAAGCGAGGGGATCAACCACGCGACCAAAAACGCGATCGGTTTTGAAGTCGGTGGAAAATCGGTCGATGTCAAAGACATGAAAGTATGGGAAGCAACGGCTTCCAGCGATTGGGCGGGTCATCGAAGTGCAATCATCGCATCGCTGAGTCAGTAAAATTTCGCGTCGATTTGGGATTCGATATATGCAGTCCACCACCTTGCATGTTGGCGGTGTTGAGCGGATCAGTGGGCCTTCCGCAGAACAGGTGCGCCACATCTCCGCTTCATGCCGCCGACGTCTCCTTTCATTATTCTTGCAAAGGATGAAGACACTTTCATGCAGGCCACTCCGATTGGTGACCGCTATCGGGTGGAGTATCGCGAGCAGGGCATTCAGCGATTTTTACTGACGACGCCGGACGAAGCGGAAAAACTATTGGAAAGTTATCGCGTCGAAGATGCCTCCTTTGCACATCGAGTCGCTTGGCGCCGGCTCGGTTTTTTCAGTGACCCGGATTCATTCATGTGGCCTGCAATTGTTCTTTGTCTCATCAGCGTGACGGCAGCGGCGTGGGGAATCTGGTCTTTGCTGCGTTAGCGAGACGGCACGAATCGCATCGACGGCTTCATCGTCGGCAAAACTTGGGCAAGCCCGTGGCTAAATGGGAATGAATTGATCTGCGCGGTACGATGCAGCCATGAACCGCTCCTGGTTTCTCGCTCATTGGCGGCGTTTTGCGATGCAGGCGGCGCTGTGCGGCTTGCTGGCGATCACGGTCGGGCTGGCGGCGCTGGCCACGCATCAGAAGCGGCTGGCGCTGCGGTTGCCTTTGAACGATTCACCGGTCAACGTCGGCCGGCTGCGGGTCTCGCTGCCGGTGGGGTGGTCTGCACCGGCGATCTCTGAAGAGACCAGCGGAGGGGATGCGTTCTTTAGCGACGAGCTGCTTCCCGATGGCAAACCGGGGCGGCGGCTTTCTTTTCGACGAACCCGCACGGCGGGGCTTCCGGCACCGCTCGAGCAACTGCTTCGCAGCTCGCAAGTCAAGGAAGAGCATCTCACGGGAAGCCAAAACCCGCGTGTCATTCCGGCGAAGGTGCAGAACCTGGAGGTGGCGGGTTGGCCGGGCGTGATGGTGACGCGCATCAATGCCATTCTGGGTGGGCGGCGGATTCAAAAGGAAGTGTTGGCGTGCGCGATCCTGCCGCCCGCACAGGCGGTGGTGATCCGGCTGGACGGTTCGGGTGAACCCGATGCCGCCGATGAGGAACTGGTTCGGCAGATGGCGGAGAAGGTCGCCGTTCGCGAAAGCGGGGGCCTCTTGGTTAGACCGGAATCGGGCGGCACGGTCGAACTGGGCGGAGGGGTCTTCTCGCCTGTTCCCGAACATTTTTGCTGGAATAAATCCATCGCGGATGTGAATCGAACCTCACGCGATTTGCTGGTCGACGGGTCGGCGGGCTATTGGACTTCGATCGAATTGATCCCCTGCCTATGGCTGCCGGAGGATAGCGAGCAAACCCTGGTGTCATTGCTCTCGACGCGCGATCGGGAGTGGCGCAGCGGCCCGGTGAAGAAGTTGGCTGATGGGATGTGGCAGGTGGACCGGGTGGAAGGGGGCAGCGCCGTCGCTACGTTTCCGAGCCGGGCGTATTGCCTGTCCAACGGGGGCGATCAGGCGATCATCGCCATCATGCACGGGGGCTTGCATGAGGATCAATTGTTCGACGCCGCGTGGAAGTCGATCTCCGCGAATGTACGATTCACCGCCACCAAAAATTTGGCGGGATTGCTCCAGCAAGGGGAAGAACAAGTTCGGCAACTGGCGACGACGGGGATGGAGCGTTTTGTGTCCGCGGCGAACGGTCATGATATATGGTCTCTCTGGGATCAATCGGAAAACGCCGACAAACAGTTCTGGATGCAACTGGATTGGGGGCGGGAAATATCGGTTGAAAAACCGTCGCTTTCAGTTCCTGAAATCACGCCGACGGATGCGGCCGGGGATAAGGAGATGGAGGCATCCGCCGTCTGGCAGGGTTCGCGAACCAACTGGTCGGACCACCAGTTCCCGGCCGGCCGACTGGCCGGTTTGATCCAGCGGCTTTACGCGAATGTTCCGGCGACTGAAACCCATCAACAGACCTGGCACGGCAGAGCGGATCTCTCTGCCTACAGCCTCTCCGCCGACCGGGTGAATGCGATTCACGGCCAGCGCACCACGACGCAACGCTGGGAACTGCGCGATGGAAAACTTCGCAATCTGCTGTCCGGCGATGAACCCCAGCCCCCTCCGGCGCAGTATGTGCCGGGCGGTTGGTTGCCATTGATTCTCGGAAAAATTTCCGATCAACCGATGGTCTTGCGAACGGAATCATTCATCGGCTGCGAAGGGATTGCACCGTCGGAACTGCTGACGCTCACCATAGGTCACGTGTCCGGCACGGCCATGAAATGCGTCACCGTGACCGTCAACGGCACCGGGCAGGTGAGCCGTTGGTGGTATGATCTGGATGGCGCATTGCGATACATCGATTTTGCGGGCGGGTTCAGGGCGCAGTGCAATGAGCCGCGTGCGGGAGGATTGAGGGAGAAATAAAGTGCGTCAGATAGTATGGCTGCGAGACTGCATGTGGCGAAGCTTTAATGGAAAGTCTGGAACCGAAGGAATTTTTATGAGCAGGCTTGAGATTGAAAAACGACTTACGGCTCTTGAGCATGAATTGGCCCGGTTGAAAGGGCGGGAAATCCCCGCTGCCAAATCGCATCCGATTCATTCATTGGAAAAAATTCACGGCATTTTTGAAAATGACGAGGCGTTCAGGGAAGCTTCACGTCTAGGTCGTCAATGGCGGGAAGCACAGCGTCCCTCGGCCCGCAAAGCGAAAGTGAAACGCAAGTGACCTACATCCTCGACACCGATGTTTTCACATTCGCTGAACTCGCGAATTCAAAGGAATACCGCTGTTTGCATACCCGCGTTCTGCAACTTGATGTCGACGATACGATTGTCACCACAATCGTGACGTACGAAGAACAGACTCGCGGGTGGCTTGCCTATGCGGCAAAATCGCGCGAGACCGCACATCAGATTAAAGCGTACGCCCGCCTCAAAAAACACCTTCACACCTATCTGGAGTTTGAAGTTTTGGATTTTGATGTCGCGGCCGGTGAGGAATTGAATCGACTGCGCACAATGAAAATCCCCATAGGGCACTGCGGATCTTAAAATCGCCGCTATTGCAATCTCTCAAAACGCTTTTCTCTTATCGCGAAACCTGAAGGATTTCCGAAAAATTCCAAGTCTCCGCGTTGCAGATTGGACCAGGCCATAACGAAATAAAGCACTTGATGCCGCGATTTTTATCCACCGACACCCTCTTACTCGATAAAGATTATTTGCAGTTCCTCAAGTTTTATCGCACAATCCCGATCCAACGCGAAGCGTTTGTAATGCTTCACCACCCTCGCCCGGCGAACGATTTATCCCTCTCACCCACAGGCGGATCGCATGACCTTATCCCACTCAACACGCAAAATGCTCCAATCGCTTTGCGTCGTCGGCATGCTGTGGCCCGCCACTTTCTCATTCGCTCAACCTGTACCGCCCGCGCAGGCACGGGTTGCCGAGACGCAACCGGTAAAGTTGCCCGAAGCCGGCCCTAAACCGGTCGGGGTGTTGGCGGGTCGACCGGATGCCGAGCCGCAGTCGGAACTGCTCGCGCCGCGCTACGAAAATAAAACCGCCGGCATCAGTTTTCGTCCGCCGTCGGACACCAAAGAAGTGGCCCATCCCAATGGCGATGAGATCGTTCAATTCGTCAACGAAGCCAAAAGCTGGATACTTCGCGTGAGCAAACCGACGTTCGCCTCGCCGGTGCCGCTGTCGACCAGCCGCGATAAAGCGGGGGTCGAAAATACCGGGCTGTTGGAATACACCGTGCAGCAGTTGAAGGACGTCACCCCCGGCGCGAAAATTCTTCGGATGGATGTGATCAACGTCGACTCGAGCTATGTCGGGATGATCGCCCTGCGATTTTCCATGGGATCGCAACGATGGTTGCGGCAGCAGGCGATTTTCCAGGTGAACGATCGGCTTTACTACATCCTCAACCTGACCACGCCCGCCGGTAAAATTAACGCGGGTGACGACGAGACCAAATTGCCGCCCGATGCGGCTGAAAAAGTCGCGGTCGAAACATTCAGTTCCCTGGTCGACTCCATCAAGTTGATCGATCGGCGGGCCATCAAGGACGATCAGGATCAACGCCTGTTCCGAACCCGCTCGCTGTTCCTATACTGGACCGCCGCGAAATTCGAGGCCATTCGCGTTGAAAAACAGTACCTTCGTCTGATTCAGGATGGCAAAGATGTCGGGTATCGGTACGTCGAGGAAATGCCCAACGACCCGAAATTGTCCGGCGTCGACGGCACCGGCGCGGTCGTCTATGAGCGGTCGCACCGGGTGGATAAAGACGAGCAGGGGCATTCGCTGTTCGTCGATACCGGCTCGTTCAAGTTCATGACTTTCAATCTCAAACGGGAGCGATTCACACGCACGGTCGTGATGCAGACGCAGACCGACGCGGGGCCGCAGGAAACGCACAGCACCGAATACGCCGATGGCAAATGGGAGACGAAGTTGATCTTTTCCCCAAACCTCGGCGTGGTTCAGAAGAATGACGATAAGTCCCCTCCGATGCGCCCGGCGGATTCGCATACGCTGGATGTCACGTTCATCGGCAAGACGGTGAACGCCGAACCGCTGCATCTGGATCTGCCCCCGTTCTATCTGCCGCAGGCGGCCCTGCAATTATTGCCGCGACTCGTGGTCGACAAATCATTCCATGGCCCCCGAACTTATCTGTTCGCCGCCTATGCGCCTGAAACCAAGGACGTGCGGTTGCGCTATGTGGATGTTTCTGAAGAAAACGAAGTGCTGTTCGCCGGGCAGCGGGTCAGGGCGATCACCGTGATCGAGCGACTGGGCATTGAGGGCAACCCCACCGTCCATTACGTCACCGCCGACGGTCGATATCTCGGCACGGAGAACAAGAGCCAGAAGCTGCTCATTCTACCGAGCGACGAAGCGGAAATTCTCAAGCAATGGCCTGATGCCAGGCTGACCCGTCCTGACAAAATACAGCGGGATGTGAAGCCTTAAGAGTAGATTGGTGCAGCGACCCTTTTGGACAATAGCCGTGAGGCAGGCCCGGGGTTTCCGCCCACGGCTATCAAAGTAATGCACCAAGGAATTGGCCCGAAATAACTTCCGTGCCTTACTTGATTGTCGGTACGGCTCGGTAGTTCCACTTCGGCAAGTGTGCGTAGAACTTCCTCATCACGCTTTTGACAATGTTGCAATAAGATTCCACGATGACATCCATGTCCGTAACTGTTTACCGTCCCGCCGGATTTTTGCTTGCGCGGGGGGGGCGCGGCGCGGCGATATTTGATAAATTTGCAGGCGTTCATTGAAGAACACCAGTCCAATCCGACCTGCGAGCAGCTTGTGGCGCTGGTGGCGGAGCTGCGCCGGCAGAACCTCCCGCTTCAAAAGCGGATCGAACAGTTGGAATCCCAACTTCGGTCCCGTCCCCCGGGTCCGCCGACGTTGCCGGCGTTTGTGAAGCCGGTGTTGCCGCCACGGAAAAAGCGCAGGCCCGGACGTCCGGACGGGCATGAAGCGGCATTGCGGGCGGTGCCGGGGAAGATCGATCAGACCGTGGAGGTTCCCCTGCCGGCCGGTGGAGATGACGCCTGCCGGTGCCCGCGCTGCTCCGGGAAACTGATTGACTTCAAGGAACACGAGCGGCTGGTGGAGGATATCGTCCCGTCACGGCCGATCGTCACGCGTTACCGCACGTCCAGCGGCTTTTGCGGGCATTGCAACAAGCGGGTGGAATCGCGTCACCCCGATCAGCCCCCGGCGGCAAACCTGCCGCACGGGCAGTTGGGCCTCAACGCCCTGGCCGTGGCGGCGGTGCTCAAGCACGACGCGGGGTTGCCCTACCGCAAGGTGTGCCGGGTGCTGAATGACCTGTGCGGGTTGACCGTCAGCCCCGGAGCCTTGCCCAAACAGATGCGTCGCATGAGCCAATGGCTCGACGAGCCATACCGGCAAATCAAACAGCAATTGCGGCAGGCCAAGTTCGTCCATGCCGACGAGACCGGAGCGCGGGTCGATGGCAAGAACCATTGGCTGTGGGTTTTGACTTCCCCGCGGTTCACGCTG